>NZ_CAXBOV010000023.1:0-67160 GCF_963977355.1 uncultured Halopseudomonas sp.
AGCGCTATACCAAAACCCCGGTTATCGAAAGATGACCGGGGTTTTACTTTGGGCGGTGGAAAAGCGGCAACCAGCAAAGAACCCTAAAACCACAGTCGGGCACACCCCCGTCATCCTCGCGAACGCGGGGATCCATTAGGCCGGGACAGGCGCACATCAGCCAAATCATTACACCCGTGGTCCCTGGCCGCTTGGATTGCCGCCTGCGCGGGAATGACGTGAAGGTATGGCGGACTTCTGGGGGAGTAGAAGTCGATTAGTTGGATCCCAGCATCACACTGAACAGCTTCTAACTTACCTTATGCTTTAGAGGCTTAAGTAATAAGTAAAACCGTATAACCAGCAAGTTGTTATATATCGAGCGGTTCGATACCCTGTGCAGCCTGATCGGGAAGCCGTATGGCGTTCCCCCTACATCTTTGGAGGATTTATGGCTGGTAAATCGATACGTACTCGCATCAGCGCAGTCGCAGGTGGTTTGCTACTGGCGGCGGGTGCCGCTTTAACTCCGGTTCACGCTGCTGATCAGCAACTACTGAATTCTTCTTATGACATCGCTCGAGAGTTGTTCTCCGCCTACAACCAGCAGTTTGCTGAACATTGGCAGGAAAAAACGGGTAACTCCGTAGAAATCAGTCAGTCACACGGAGGCTCGTCCAAGCAGGCCCAGGCTATTATTCAAGGCCTGCGTGCTGATGTCGTGACCTACAATCAGGTGACTGATGTCGATATTCTGCATACCCGGGGCAATCTGATTCCTGAAGATTGGCGCCAACGTCTACCGAACGCAAGTTCGCCCTACTATTCGACCATGGCGTTTCTGGTTCGTGAAGGAAACCCCAAGAACATCCAGAACTGGGACGACCTGGCTCGGAATGATGTCAGCTCCATATTGCCTAACCCCAAAACCTCAGGTAATGGCCGTTACAGCTATCTAGCTGCACTGGGTTATGCGCAGAAAGCGTTTGCTGGTGATGAGGAAAAGATAGACCAGTTTCTGAAGACCATGCTGGGTAACGTTGCGGTATACGACACTGGTGGGCGTGGTGCGACTACCACTTTTATTGAGCGCGGAATCGGCGATGTGCTCCTAACGTTCGAGTCAGAAGTGAATAACATCGTCGCGCAGAACCCGGATGCTGGATATCAGGTTGTTGTTCCTAAAACGAGCTTCCTGGCAGAGTTTCCGGTTACCTGGATCGACCGCAATGTCGAGCGCAATGAAACCGAAGCCTTGGCGAAAAGCTATCTCGAATACCTGTATTCCGAGGATGCACAGCGTTTGATCGCCGGTTTCAATTACCGTGTTCACAATGAAACAGTAAAGGCTGAGTTCGCCGATCGTTTTCCTGATCTGGAACTACTACCGATCGAGGAAATTGCCGGTGACTGGGAAACAGCCATGAAAGTGCACTTCGCACCCGGCGGCAAACTTGATCAGTTGCAGCGCCGCTGATGCTGGCTACTTATGGATAAATCCATGACTGGAGCGCTGCCTATCAAACGCGGCGTTGCCAAGAGGGTATTGCCCGGGTTCGCTTTGAGCTTGGGCGTTTCCCTGCTTTTTATCAGCCTGGTTCTGTTGTTGCCGGTAACCGGGCTGATAGTACAGACCTCAGGCATGAGCCTGGCCGAGTACTGGACGGTGATCACCGACGAGCGGGTCGTTGCTTCCTACAAGGTTACCCTGTGGGCGGCAGGTATCGCGTCGATCATCAACGGCGTGGTCGGCTTGCTTATGGCCTGGGTACTGGTCCGTTACGACTTCTGGGGCAAGCGCCTGGTTGATGCATTGATGGACCTGCCCTTCGCACTGCCCACCGCTGTGGCGGGTATCACTCTCGCAGCCCTCTTTGCTGAAAACGGCTGGTATGGTCAGTATCTGGCTGAGCTTGCAATAAAGGTCGCATATACCCCCGTGGGCATTATTGTCGCGATGTCTTTCACCAGTCTGCCATTCGTGGTTCGGACGGTACAGCCGGTTCTCGAAGACCTGGCGCCGGAAGACGAGGAGGCCGCCATGAGTATGGGCGCTTCTGACCTGACGGTGTTCCGGCGAATTATTTTTCCTGCCTTGTGGCCAGCGCTGATGACCGGTGTTGCACTCTCTTTTACCCGTAGCCTTGGTGAGTTCGGCGCAGTGATCTTTATTGCCGGCAATACACCCTACGTCAGCGAAATAACCAGTCTGATGATTTTCGTCCGACTGCAGGAATTCGACTATGCGGCTGCCAGTGCAATCGCATCGGTAGTATTGATGGCTTCCTTGGTACTGCTGTTGGGTATCAATCTCTGGCAGGCGCGTTACCTCAAGCGCTTGCATGGTCGGTGAGGCAGTCATGAATCGATACCGGTCCAACCTACGAGTCGGTGAGCAGCCCTGGGCCAAGCGCCTGCTTATTGGTACAGCGCTAACGCTTACGCTGCTTATTCTGGTGATTCCGCTGGTACTGATCTTTTCCCAGGCGCTATCCGAGGGTGTGGGAATAGCCTGGACCAACCTCACCGACGCTTACACCTTGCATGCAATCGGTCTGACACTCTTTGTGGCCGCATTGACCGTGCCGATCAATCTGGTTTTCGGGGTGTTCCTGGCCTGGCTTGTAACTCGTTTCGAGTTTCCTGGACGCAAGGCTCTGATAACGTTAATCGATATCCCTTTCGCGGTTTCCCCCGTTGTCGCCGGTCTGCTCTATCTACTTCTGTACGGTACCAACGGCTGGCTGGGCAGTTGGCTGGCTGATCAGGATGTGCAATTGATGTTCGCCTGGCCTGGCATCGTCATGGTTACGGTGTTTGTCACCTGCCCGTTTGTTGCCCGTGAGCTGATTCCGCTGATGCAGCAGCAGGGTAGCGAAGAGGAAGAGGCCGGTGTGATTCTGGGTGCCAGCGGTTGGCAGTTATTCAGACGTGTAACGCTTCCAAATATCCGCTGGGCATTGATTTATGGCGTGGTGCTGACCAATGCCCGGGCCGTTGGTGAGTTTGGCGCGGTATCGGTGGTTGCCGGCAACATCCGCGGTCAGACCAATACATTGCCTTTGCATGTTGAGTTGCTCTACCAGGATTACAACGTGGTGGGGGCCTTTGTTGCCGCCTCGCTGTTGGCCGGTATCGCACTCCTCACGCTCTTGATCAAGAGCGTCGTCGAGTGGCGTCAGAGCAGGCAACAAGAAGTCCCCGAAAACAACCAGTCGGAAGTCCGCTGATGAGTATTACGGTCGAGCGCATCAACAAGTATTTTGGCTCCTTCCAGGCGCTCCGGGACATATCGCTGGAGATCCCTGATGGCAAATTGATTGGTTTGCTGGGTCCTTCAGGCTCGGGCAAAACCACTTTGCTAAGAGTGATCGCGGGTCTTGAGAATGCCGAAAGCGGGCGCATTCTGTTTCATGGAGAAGACGTCACTCCTCTGCATGTGCGTGAACGCCGAGTCGGATTTGTGTTTCAGCACTACGCACTTTTCCGGCATATGACTGTGGCGCAGAACATCGCTTTTGGCTTGGAGGTCATGCCGCGAAAGAACAGACCCGCAGCGCCCGAAATACGAAAGCGCGTTGGAGCCTTGCTGGAAATGGTGCAATTGTCCCATCTGGCCGATCGCTATCCAGCTCAGCTATCCGGCGGACAAAAACAGCGAATAGCCTTGGCTCGCGCCCTGGCGATGAAACCACAGATTTTGCTGCTGGATGAACCTTTTGGAGCCCTGGATGCGAAGGTACGCAAGGATCTACGCCGTTGGCTGCGCGCCTTGCACGACGAGCTGCACTTCACCAGCGTATTCGTGACCCACGATCAGGAGGAGGCGCTAGAGCTGTCTGATCAGGTAGTGGTCATGAGCGCCGGTAAGATAGAACAGGTCGATGATCCCCGGTCGCTCTATGCTCAGCCCGAAAGCCGATTTGTTTTCGACTTTCTTGGCCACGTAAATGTATTCGAGGGAAATCTGCAAGGACAGCGCCTGGCTCAGGGCAATGCTTGGGTTGATCTGCCCGAGAAATCGGAAGGCCAGGATGTACAGCTTTATCTCAGGCCTCACGAAGTACGTCTGCAGGATGAACCGGCAAGCCATGCTCATTTGCCGTTGCGTATTGATTCAATCAGCCTGATCGGTGCTGAAGTACGCCTGGAGCTTTCGCCCTGTGGCTGGCAAAGCGAGGAACCCTGGGAGGTTGGCATCAGCCACTCGGAGTTCAATCGGTGGCAACCCCAGCGGGGCGACCAATGCTATGCTGTTCCGGACGTCGCCCATCTGTTTGATTGCGAGGGGAAACCACCCCGTACGCTGAGCTGGGTGGGTCGCTGAATGAGGCTCCGATAGCGGCCTCGGGGCAAGCTGGGAGAGCCGATGAATCCATATGAACGTTACGTATTACCCCGCATGATCGATATCGCCTGTGGTATGGGTGATGTCATGAAGGCGCGGTCGAAGATTGTTCCGTTGGCCACCGGCGAGGTACTGGAGATCGGTATCGGCACCGGGCTCAACCTGCAGTTTTATAATCCGGACCAGGTCAGCTCGATTGTCGGGGTGGACCCGGCGGCGCAGATGCAAACGCTGGGACGCAAGCGTGCCGCGGCGATAAGTATTCCGGTTGATATGGTGGCGGTGGATGTCCAGGGTATCCATGCCGAAACAGACCGCTTCGATACTATCGTGATGACATTCACTCTTTGCAGTATCGCTGATCCCGTTCCGGCTCTGGAGGAGATGGTACGTGTTCTGAAGCCGGGTGGGCGACTGTTGTTCTGTGAGCATGGGTTGGCCCCCGACGCCTCTGTGGAGCGCTGGCAGCACCGATTGACGCCAATCTGGAAGCCGTTCGCCGGAGGCTGCCATCTCGATCGTAATATTCCGGCGCTGATAGAAGCCGGCGGCTTTTCTATAGAGCAATTACACCAGGAATATTTGCCCGGGCCGCGGCCCATGACCTATGTGTACAGCGGCTGGGCGCACCCAGCGGCCTAGACGCGGAAACCCTCAGCCAGATAGTCTGCCGCACACGGCGAGCATAAAGGGCGCCTCGCCATGATATGCGCTCATGACGAGGCAAGCAGCTCGGCGCAGGCGTCCAGAATACTGCGGGTATCCTTCGGATTGCGGCCTGGCGCCCCGGCGCAGTGGCCCCAGTCCGAAACGAGCGGACGACACTCGGCATTGGCCATCTGCTTCGCCTCCCAGGCAGCATCATATTCAGTGAAATACAGATCCGTACTGCAGGGCATTATCAGCGTGCGTGCCCGAATAGCCTGGAGCGCGGCGGTCAGATCACCAGCGTACTGCGCATTGGCGCTGATATCTGCATTTTGCCAACTGGCGAGTACAGCGAGGAGATTGTTCGCGTCCTGGCCAAGGTGGTCCTCCTCCCAGTAGGCCAGCAGTGCATCGATACTGTCATGGCCCAGTTCGCGATATAGCGCATTACGGAAGAAAGCCTGACTGTAGGCCCATCCCGCATAAACCCGGGCGAATGCTCTAAGCCCCGCTTCAGGTGCACGGGTATAAAAGCCGTCCTGCCAAGCCGAATCGCAAGTTAAAGCCGCTTTCACGCCTTCCAGAAAGACCTGATTGTGCGGCCAGCAGCGGGCTGTAGCGCAAACACTTATGATCCGGCGAACCTGGTCGGGAAAGCTGCAGCCCCACTGTAGCGCCTGCATGCCGCCCATAGACCAGCCCATTACCAACGCCAGGGTTGCATTGTCGAAACGTTCGACGACCAGCTTCTGCTGGGCCAGCACATTATCCAGCAGAGTGACTTGCGGGAAATGGCCGCCCATTTGGGTAGCGTGGGCAAAGGTAGGTGACGTGGAGCAGCCATTACCGATCAGGTTGGGAATCACGATGCAGTAATGTGCCGGATCCAGTGGCCCATGTGCACCAATAAGGGGCGTAATGCCCATGTGTGTTCCACCATAGTACGTCGGTAGCAGAATGAGGTTGTCTGCAGCGTCATTCAGTTCTCCGAACTGCAGATAGGAGAGTGTGGTATCACGAAGAAGAGCACCGCTTTGCAGGGGTAGGTCACCAACCGCAAACTGAAGCTCAACTCCTTTTAAATCAGTCATTTGTTCATCTCCTGGAGCATGGCTTCGTCGACCATACGATATTTACTTGGGCAGCTTTTCAACTTTATACATGCATGCTGGCATGTATGTTGAATGGAAGATTCGTACCAAGCTCGCCATTCCCGGCGAGATCACGATCTGGAGTGCAGTCATGACGGTACAGCCATCCGCCGAAAGCTTGAAGCAAACGCTCAGGGACAAGGGAGTCAAGTACGCTCTTGCCGGGTATGTCGACATCCACGGCATCATCAAGGGGAAGTTTGTACCTGTTGATCACCTGGACAGGATGCTCAAGGGCTCGGAGCTCTTTACCGGTGCCGCGCTGGACGGTGTCCCGCAGGAGATCAGCGATAACGAAGTGGCAGCGATGCCAGATACCGCCACCATGACCCAGTGCCCCTGGAACCCTGATCTTGCCTGGTTTGCCAGTGATCTGTATCTCGATGGCGCTCCGTTCGAAGCCTGCTCGCGCAATATTCTCAAGCGTCAGGTAGCCGAAGCTGCACAGATGGGTTACACCTTCAATCTGGGCATCGAGACCGAATTCTTCCTGTTCAAGGACTCTGCTGACGGTGGCTTCGAGCCGATAAGCGCACGCGATACTCTGGCCAAGCCCTGCTATGACCCGCGTAGCCTCGGCGACAATATGCATATAGTCGGGGAGCTGGTTGAAGCCATGAACAGCATGGGTTGGGACGTGTATTCCTTCGATCATGAAGACGCCAACGGCCAGTTTGAAACAGATTTTACCTACACCGATGCACTGGGCATGGCTGACAGGCTCGTGTTCTTCCGTTTGATGGCCGGTGAAATTGCCCGCAAGCACGGAGCCTTTGCCAGCTTCATGCCCAAGCCTTCGGCTACGCGCACCGGCAGCGGGGCTCACTACAACATGTCCCTGGCTGATCTGGAGACGGGCAAGAATCTGTTTGATACGGCCAACGGCGAGGATATCCACGGCTGTGGCGTGACCGAGATGGCCTATCACTTTATCGCTGGGATCATGAAGCACGCCAAGGCCATCAGTGCAGTTATCGCGCCCACGGTGAACAGCTACAAACGTCTGGTGCGCAAGGGCAGCATGTCCGGATCAACCTGGGCACCGGTATTTGTCTGTTACGGCAATAACAACCGCACCAATATGTTGCGCATTCCGTCCCAGGGCGCGCGCGTCGAATGTCGGGCAGCGGATATTGCCTGCAATCCTTACCTGGGCTCGGCAATGATCCTGGCGGCGGGCCTTGAAGGTATTCGCGAGGCTATGGATCCGGGCCAGCCGCACCGGGAGAACATGTACAGCTATACCGATCAGGAGGTTCGCGATATGGATATCGAGATGCTCCCGCAGAACCTGGGCGAGGCTATTGACGCCTTTGAAGCAGACCCGCTTTCCAGACAGGTATTCGGTGATGCGATGTTCGAAAGCTTTGTGCAGTACAAGCGTGAAGAGTGGACCAGTTACCACACCCACGTGTCTGATTGGGAAATCAACCGTTACCTCAAATTCTTCTGATGATGTCGCGCCAGGAAAAGCTGGCGCGGCTCTTGCTACGGTTTACCCCTATATGGACCCAAGATCTGGCAAATCGCCATATCCTTTCAGGAGTAGAAACATGAAAAAGCCTTTTGCATTCAAGCGCCGTCTCAAGCAGATACTCGGTGGCGCCTTTATCACCGCCGCTGTATCCACCATGCTGATTGTTCCTACAGCCAGTGCCCAGGAGCGTGACAGCTTCAAGATTGCCTGGAGTATCTACGCCGGCTGGATTCCGTGGAAGTACGTTGATGAATCCGGAATCATGAAGAAGTGGGCAGACAAGTACGGTATTGAGGTCGAGATCGTTCAGATCAACGACTATATCGAGTCGATCAACCAGTACACCGCTGGGGAGTTTGATGGGGTTGTGGCCACCAGCATGGATGCCCTGTCCATTCCTTCCGCCGGTGGGATAGACACCACAGCCTTGATTGTTGGTGACTATTCCAACGGTAACGACGGCCTGGTTATGAAGGGCAGCAGTGACGTAAAGGACCTGAAAGGTGAGCAGGTCAACCTGGTCGAGCTGTCTGTATCGCATTATCTGCTCGCACGCGCGCTGGACTCAGTGGGTATGAGCGAGCGTGACGTCACTGTAATAAACACCGGCGATGCTGATATGGTTGCAGCCTTCAGCACCGAAGGCGTCGAGAACGTGGTGACCTGGAACCCTCTGCTGGCAGATGTACTGGAAATGCCCAACGCCTACGGCGTATTTGATTCCAGCCAGATACCTGGCCACATCAAGGACCTGACCATTGTTAACACCCAGACCCTGGCGGAAAATCCGGCACTGGGCAAAGCGCTGGTAGGCGCCTGGTTCGAATTGATGGCCGAGATGAGTACTGACAGCGAAGCCGGGCAGGAAGCCAGAGCCTTTCTGGGTGAGGCATCAGGCACCGATCAGGCTGGCTACGAAGCGCAACTGGCCGGCATGAAGATGTTCTGGGAACCTGCCGATGCGGTAGCCTTCATCTCCAGTGAGATGGCTATGGAAGCAATGGACAGCGTTCGTCAGTTTTCCTACGAGAAAGGCTTGCTGGGCGAGGGCGCGAGCTCCGCTGATTTCGTTGGTATCTCTTTCCCCGATGGCAAGACCCTTGGCGACAGCGCTAATATAAAGCTGCGTTTTGATCCCACCTATATGCAGATGGCGGCGGACGACGCACTCTGATCTCAGCCCAAGCCCCCCATGTTCATCAGGCCGTGGGGGGTTGTCGCAAGCGGATAATTCATGCGCCGTACCAAGGAAGACGCCGAAAAGACGCGTCTTAAAATAATTGAAGCTGCGCTGACGCTGTTCAGTCGCAACGGTTACTCGAACACCACGCTGGGAATGATTGGCGCCGAGGCCGGTTATAGCCGCGGACCCATCTACTGGCACTTCAAGAACAAGGACGATCTCTATCAGGCCGTTCTCGCCTATTCGCAGGAACCGCTGGAAACACTAATCAACAATGCAGCCCGACCAGGTACTAATCCGTTTGAGGCGATAGATACCTTTGCGCGGCAATGGTTAGAACTGCTCGCGGACGATATCTGGTTCCGCCAGTCCTTCGAAATTCTCTTGAACAAGACAGAACTGACGGATGCGATAGCCCCCACCATCAAGCGGGAGAGGGAACTGACACGGCATATTGTCGATACCTTGTCTCACCTGGTAGCCAGGGCACAGGCATTACAACAGCTGCCTTCGACGGAGCCGGCCGACAAGCTCGGCTTGCTGATATATACCCACCTGATGGGCGTTACCCAGAGTTGGCTATTTGCGCCGGATCTATTCTGTCTGAGGCAGGAGCAGGATTTTTTCGTGGAGCGGCTGATGAACATGTTGATGCAACCCAAAGCCAGCAAAACATAAAAAAGCCGAGGCATTTGCCCCGGCTTTTTTCGCTTGCTCGACTTTACGGTTTGACCGGCTCAATGATCGGGAAGTTGGCCGGTGGCTCTTCGATCATCTGTAACAGACCAAAGAATGCCATCGGATTACCCGTCAGTTTAATATCGCCTGTCTTGACCGCATCAGGAAAGCTGATTTGGCGCAGGAAAATACGGTCCAGCGTTCCCCGCGTCATGCTCACGCTGGCGTCAGGATTGTCCTCCAGGCTGCCGGCCCGGTGGGTCAGCGTCGAGTTCTGCAGGTTAAGACGGTAGTTTTCGTCCCTATCCGTTAGCGTCCAGTTGATAACCAGATGCTTGCCCTCGGCTTTTTCAGCGTTTAGACGAACCGCCAGCAGGTCGAAGAACATGCCTGCCTCGAGTGCTTGCAGCAGATCGGGTGAAAGTGCATTTCCGCGACGCGGTTCGCCCTCGCCTTTACGCAGTTCCTGGGCGCCAGTCAGATAAGCGCCACGCCAGGTGCCTGCTTCAGCCTGGTAGCCCAGTTGTTCCAGCGCATCGGCTCCGAGTTCACGGGCGGCCTGGTTAGCTGGCTCGGCAAAGACGGCTTCACTCATCACCCAGGCTACCCAGCGATATTCGCCATTGGCAAAGTCCGCTCGCGCCTGCTCAAGCACCTTGTCCATCCCACCCATATAGCTGATGGTCTTTTTCGCATTTTCCTGCGGGGGCAGCGGGTCGAGGTGGGCTGGGTTCGCATCGTACCAGCCCATGTAACGCTGGTAGATGGCCCGTGCGTTGTGCTTCAGCGTGCCGTAATAGCCACGGGCATACCATTCCTGGTCAAGGCTCTCGGGCAGCTTGATGTTTTCAGCGATGTCGCCTGCAAGATGACCCTTGTTCATCATGCGCACGGATTGGTCGTGGATGTACTTGTACAGGTCGCGCTGTACCCCCAGAAAATGTTGAGCCTCTTCGCGCTTCCAGATTGGCCAATGGTGCTGGGCGACCAGAATGTCGGTGCGGTCACCAAAGCGTTCCAGCGCCTTGTCGATGTAGTGCGACCAGGCGCTTGCGTCGCGAATGGCGGCGCCGCGAATGGTGTAGATATTGTGCAGATGCTGACTGGTTATCTCGGCCGTGTTGAGCACCTTGAACTGCGGAAAGTACATCATCATTTCCGACTCGGCCTCGGTGCCATGGGCCATCTGGAATTCGATTTCGATACCGTCGATAGTCAGGGTTGCGTTGTCGGGTACGGTGTCAGTAGGGGCGATCAGTGTAATCGGGCCACTGGCCAGCGCCTTGCCCAGACCGGTGTCCACATGCCCACGCTCGCCTGGTGGGACTGACGCACCAAACTGATAGGTGGCCCGCCGCGTCATCGCGTTACCGGCGATCACATTCTCCGCTACCGCATGCTGCATGAAGCCGTAAGGTGCAAACACCTTCACCTTGCCCGAGCGCACGTCGGCTTCGCTGGTCACGCCTTTCACCCCGCCAAAATGGTCAGCATGGTTGTGCGTATAGAGCACTGCCACAACCGGCTTCTCGGGTCGATTCTGATAGTAGAGTTCAAGGCCCGCTTTGGCCGTAGCGGGGGTCAGTAGGGGGTCGATGATGATCAGGCCTGTTTCGCCTTCGATAATCGTCATGTTGGCCAGATCCATGCCGCGGATCTGATACATGCCTTCGGTCACCTCGAACAACCCGTGGATGGCGTTCAATTGCGCCTGACGCCATAGGCTCGGATTGACAGTGTCCGGTGCGGCCTTGCCGTTCAAAAAAGCGTATGCAGCCATGTTCCAGGCGACATTACCCTGACTGTCAATGACCTTGCCATCTGGCCATTGGGCAATAAAACCACGTCTGGCATCGTCAAAAGCCTGGGTGTTGGCAAAGGGCAGAGCCTCTAGAACAGCTACGTTTTTCTGAGCTGTGAAGCTTTCTGCGGGTTTTGGCTCGGCCAGGGCAGTCTGGGCGCAGCTTGCGACGAGAATGCTGGTCAGTAAAAGCGGGCGGTATCGCATGGGTGGGTACTCCCCTGTTGTTGTTATCGAATCTGAAGTGACGATATAAGCGCCAGGGTATATATGTCCAATGCGCTTTTTTCCTGTTTCCAATGCGTTTTGCGCATGGGAAGACCCTGTTTCCGTGAAGCCGTCTTGAAACCTGTTTTTAAATCGCCACACTAGGAAGCTAACCTGACCAGGGCGTAACGTTTTTTGCGTGTGCGTTTTCTCTCGAAGAGCAGGCTGTTTTTCACTATAATCGCGCGCTTTGCGTAGGCTGGGCATCTCCCGGTTTACCGGCAAGCAGCGGAGGGTCGTTGGGCCATGATCAAAACCCCGTACTACCTGATCGACAAGAGCAAATTGCTGCGCAACATGGAGCGTATCGCTTATGTGCGTGAGCATTCTGGTGCCAAGGCACTGCTGGCGTTGAAATGCTTTGCAACCTGGTCAGTGTTCGATCTGATGCAGCAGTACATGGATGGCACTACCTCCTCATCGCTCAATGAGGTCAAGTTGGGCCGCCTCAAGTTTGCCGGTGAAACCCATGCGTACAGCGTGGCTTACGCCGATGAAGAAATTCAGGAAGTCCTGGCTCATTCGGACAAGATCATCTTCAACTCCATTGGCCAGTTGCAGCGCTTTGCTGATGCGTCGGCAGACCATGTGCGCGGCTTGCGTCTGAACCCCGGTGTCAGCAGTTCGGAATTCTTGATCGCTGACCCTTCTCGGCCCTTTAGCCGACTGGGTGAGTGGGACGCCGGCAAGGTTGCCGAGGTGATCGATCAGGTCTCCGGGTTCATGATCCATAACAACTGCGAGAACAGTGATTTTGCTTTGTTTGATCAGATGCTCGGTCAGATTGAGGAGCGTTTCGGCAGTCTGCTGGAGCAGGTCGAATGGGTCAGCCTGGGTGGTGGTATTCACTTTACCGGTGACGGCTATCCGTTGGACGCATTCTGCGCGAGGCTAAAGGCGTTCTCCGAGCGGTTTGGCGTGCAGGTGTATCTCGAACCAGGTGAGGCTGCGATCACCATGAGCTCGTCGCTTGAAGTGACAGTGCTGGACACCCTTTACAACGGCAAGCATCTGGCGGTGGTAGACAGCTCTATCGAGGCGCACATGCTGGATCTGCTGATTTATCGGCAGCCTGCACGTATGGAGCCCTGTGAGGGCGACCATACCTATATGGTTTGCGGCAAGTCCTGCCTGGCCGGCGATATATTCGGTGAATTCCAGTTCGAGAAAGAACTGCAAATAGGTGACCGCCTCTCGTTTATTGATGCGGCCGGTTACACAATGGTCAAGAAAAACTGGTTCAATGGCGTACAAATGCCCTCAATAGCGGTGCGCCAGCTTGATGGCAGCGTTGAAGTGGTTCGCGAGTTCAGCTTTGACGATTTCGTAAACGGCCTCTCCTGAGGCGAATAAATCAGCCTTTTCCAAGGAGGCGTTTCGAGGAAGAGACATGAAGAAAAACGTTCTGATTATTGGTGCCGGTGGTGTTGCTCAGGTTGTCGCACACAAGTGCGCGCAGCATAACGATGTTCTGGGCAATATCCATATTGCTTCACGGACGGTTGAAAAGTGTCAGCAACTGGTCGAAAGCGTACGGGAGAAGGGCAGCCTCAAGGTTGCCGGTGAATTGCAGGCGCACGCCCTCGATGCACTTGATGTCGAGGCCACCAAGGCGCTGATCGACAAGACGCAGTCACAACTGGTCATCAATGTCGGATCGTCCTTCGTCAACATGTCGGTACTTCAGGCCTGCATTGAGACTGGCGCGGCTTACCTCGATACCGCGATCCACGAAGAGCCGGAAAAGATCTGCGAGACGCCGCCCTGGTATGCGAACTACGAGTGGAAGCGGCGGGAGCTATGCGAGGCCAATAATATCACTGCGATTCTGGGTATCGGCTTCGACCCAGGCGTGGTCAATGCCTATGCTGCCGTAGCTGTTAACGAGTACTTCGATAGTGTCAGCGATATCGATATCATCGACATCAACGCCGGTAGCCATGGCAAGTACTTCGCGACCAATTTTGATCCCGAGATCAATTTCCGCGAGTTCACCGGCGAGGTCTGGTCCTGGCAGAATAGCAACTGGGTCAGCAACCGGATGTTTGAGGTAAAGCGCACGGATGACCTTCCCGTCGTGGGTGAGCACACCAGTTACATGACCGGCCATGACGAGCTGCACTCGCTGTCGCAGAATCTGAACGTTCCCAACATCCGATTCTGGATGGGCTTTGGTGAGCACTACATCAATGTGTTTACCGTGCTGAACAATCTCGGATTGCTGTCCGAGCAGCCTGTGACCACGGCTGAAGGGCAGGAAGTGATTCCGCTCAAGGTGGTAAAAGCCGTGCTGCCCGATCCCTCTTCGCTGGCGCCAAACTATGAGGGGAAAACCTGCATTGGTGATCTGGTCAGGGGCAAGAAGGACGGCAAGGACAAGGAAGTATTCATCTACAATGTTGCTGACCACGCCGAAGCTTATCGGGAAGTGGGTAGCCAGGGTATTTCCTATACCGCGGGTGTGCCTGCCGTTGCTGCAGCAATCCTGATCGCCACCGGCGAGTGGGATGTGCAGAAGATGGTCAATGTAGAGGAGTTGCCGCCCAAGCCGTTTATCAACCTGCTGAACGGCATGGGTCTACCTTCGCGTATCCGGGATGAAGATGGCGACCGGGCGCTGAGCTTCTGATCCGTTGCTGTTGAACAAAGGCCAGCCTGTGTGTTCAGGCTGGCCTTTTTTATTGGGCAGCCATCAAGCAAGGCAGGTGCCATGCCAGGTTGTGCAACGCGCATGCTGCGCGGAAGGGCTTTTCCGCGTTCTGCCTCCGCGGGAAGAGCAGAGCGGTGACGCCCGTGTCGGGGCAGGCTATCATCCGTCCACGCATCAACAACCCCACTTCGGATCAAGGTATTTGCCCATGTCCTCGCCACTATCTGCGCTCTCGCTGGAAATGCGTCTGGCCGGAGTTTCCGACATCGAATGCGTGACGCCGGACCTAAACGGTATCCCCCGTGGCAAGGTGATGACGGTGGAGGGTTTTCTGGCAGGACGACGGTTGCAGATGGCCCGTGGCGTAATGCTCCAGGCGCTGATGGGCGGTTATCCCGAGCCACGCTTTTATGGCGATGACGACGGTGATCTGGAGCTGCGCGCGGTGCCCGAGCAGGTGCACGTTCTGCCCTGGGCCGATACGCCGCGCGCGTTGGCCGTCTGCGAGGCAGTTGAGCTGGATGGCTCTCTGTCCGGGCTCTCCAGCAGGGCTCTGCTCAAACAGGTAGTTGACCGATATACCGAGCGCAACTGGCAACCGATTGTCGCCACTGAGCTGGAGTTCTTCCTGTTTGAACGGCATACCGACGTCAACCAGCCATTCCAGCCACCGGTGGGTATCGACGGTCGCCGTGATCCTGGAAACGCCGCCTTCAGCGTTAGCTCCAGTAATGGCCTGCGGCCCTTCTTCGAAGAGATCAAAGTCGGCATGGCCGCGCTGGGTATCGCCCGTGACACCTTCATGCACGAGATGGGGGTGAGCCAGTTCGAGATCAACTTTGTGCATGGTGATCCACTGTTGATCGCCGATCAGACATTTCTGTTTAAACACATGTTGCACGAGGTCGCGCTCAAGCATGGTTTGATCGCGGTATGTATGGCCAAACCGCTGGCACGGGTGCCCGGCTGCTCCATGCACATCCATCAGAGCGTGATCGAAAAGACCCATGGCCGGAACATCTTCACTGATCCACGCAATGACGAGCCCACCTTCAGCTTTCCGCATTACATTGGTGGGCTGCAATTGTGCCTGGCCGATCTGACTCTGCTTATGGCGCCGAATATCAATTCCTATCAGCGCTTCTGTCATACCTATGCTTCGCCGAACAACCTGTGCTGGGCGCAGGATAACCGCAGTGCCGGTCTGCGCATTCCGGCCAGCACACCGGATGCGCGCAGGGTGGAAAACCGTTTGCCCGGGGCTGATGCCAATCCCTATCTGGCAATTGCAGCGAGTCTCGCTGCTGGGCTGCACGGCATTGATAATGAGATAGAACCGAGCGAGCCGGCCAGCGGTCAGTTTGATGCGCCCGATCACCTCAAGCTTCCGGGCTCACTGCACGAGGCGATCAACCGCCTGGGTCGCAGTACCCTGGCCCGGGAACTGTTCGATGACGAGTTCATCGATGGTTATATAGCGACCAAGACGCTGGAACTGGAGCACTTTCTCGACGAGATAACGCCCTGGGAGCGTCGCTATCTGGGCGCGCAGGTCTAGCTGCGACCTGATCTGTCGCGCCAACCCCTGATACTATGTTGATGACCTGCAATGCCCGTGCAGAGTCGATCGATCCAGGAGTACTGATGCACGACACTGCCAACCTCACTTCCTGCAGTCTGGCCCCCGGATTCATGGTCCTTCACGGTAACCATCTCGAGAGTCTGCGCCAGTTGGTGGTCGACTGGATGCGCGAGCATCCGCTTGGGCCGCTGGAGAATGAGGTGATCCTGGTGCAGAGCAACGGTATCGCCCAGTGGCTGCAAATGGCCCTGGCTGCTGATCCGGAGCATGGCGGCAGCGGCATCGCCGCTGCGCTCGATGTGCAGTTGCCGGCACGCTTTCTCTGGGACAGTTATCGCGGCGTGCTCGGGCGTGAAGCGGTGCCGGAACAGTCGCCGCTCGACAAGCAACCCTTGCTTTGGCGACTGATGCGCCTGTTGCCCGAGCTGTTGGCGCAACCCGCATTCGCGCCGTTGCAGCGCTTTCTCGCCGACGACAGCGACTGCCGCAAGCGCTATCAGCTGGCCGAGCGGCTGGCTGACCTGTTTGACCAATATCAGGTCTACCGTGCCGATTGGCTGAATGACTGGGCCGCCGGTCATGATCGCATCGGTCTGGCCCGCGAGGGTTATCGTCCGCTTGCCGAGGAGGAACTGTGGCAGCCGGCGCTCTGGCGTGCGGTGCTGGCAGACGTAGGCATTGAGCGACTGAGCGATAGCCGCGCCGGAATTCACCCACGCTTCGTCGAGCATCTGCTCGGTGCCGATCGGCGTCCGACAGCCCTGCCGCGCAGAGTCATTGTATTCGGTATTTCTTCACTTCCAGCGCAGACGCTGGAGGCGCTGGCGGTGATCGGGCGCTTCTCCCAGGTACTGCTGGGCGTGCTCAATCCCTGTCAGTATCACTGGAGCGACATCGTCGCCGACCAGGACCTGTTGCGGCATCAGTACCGTCGCCAGCAACGTCGGCCCGGTACGCCTGTTGTACTGGATGACAGCACGCTGCATCAGCATGCCCATCCACTGTTGGCAGCCTGGGGTAAACAGGGTCGCGACTATATCAATCTGCTCGACCAGCATGATGAGCGCGCCGCCTACGAGGCGCAGTTTGCCGACATCAACGGCGGCCGGGTGGACCTGTTCGAAGAGCCTTCAGGGCGCGGTCTGCTGGCGCAGTTACAAAGCGACATTCTCCAACTGCGCCCGCTGGCAGAAACCCGAAGCCAATGGCCTGCTGTAAAGCCTGGCGAGGATCACTCGTTGCGTTTTCACATCGCGCATAGCCCGCAGCGTGAGGTAGAGATCCTGCATGACCAGCTGCTCGCGGCCTTCGCCGGCGACGCCACGCTCAAGCCGCGCGACATCATCGTCATGGTGCCGGATGTGAACACCTACGCGCCGCATATTCAGGCGGTATTCGGCCAGTATGCTGCGGACGATCAGCGCGCCATCCCCTATACCCTGGCCGATCAGGGTCAGCGCGGCCAGGAGCCGCTGCTGATCGCGTTGGAACATCTGCTGCGGCTGCCAGACAGTCGGCTGCCGGTGAGCGAGGTATTCGATCTGCTGGACGTCCCCGCGTTGCGCAACCGCTTTGACCTGAGCGAAGCCGAGCTGCCGACCCTGCACCGCTGGATCGAAGGTGCGGGCGTACGCTGGGGAATGGATATGCAGCGGCGGGAGGCCCTGGGTCTGCCCGCCGGCCTGGAAGCCAACAGCTGGCGCTTCGGCCTGCGCCGCATGCTGCTTGGTTATGCCGGCGGCAGCGCGGCGGCCTGGCAGGAGATAGAACCCTATGATGAGGTGGGCGGGCTGGACGCAGCATTGATTGGTCCGCTCAGCCAGCTACTCCAGCACCTCGACCGGCATGAGCAGCAACTGCGTGAGCCGGCAGCACCTGCGATCTGGGGCGAGCGCCTACGTGAGTTGCTCGCGGACTTTTTCAGCGCCGAAACCGAGCGAGACCAGCTGTTGCTGGCGCAGTTGCAGGAGAGCCTGGCCAACTGGCTGGAGCTATGCGAGCGCGTGGCGCTGGAAACACCGCTGCCGCTGAATGTGGTCGCCGAAGCCTGGCTGGAAGGCGCCGGCCAGTCGCAGCTCAGCCAGCGCTTTCTGGCGGGCGCGGTAAACGTATGTACCTTGATGCCGATGCGTGCGATTCCCTTTCGGCACATCTGCCTGCTCGGCATGAACGATGGCGATTATCCGCGCGCACAGCCGCCGCTGGACTTCGACCTGATGGGCCGCGATTACCGCCCCGGGGATCGCTCGCGTCGTGAAGACGATCGTTACCTGTTGCTCGAGGCCCTGCTGTCGGCCCGCGACAGCCTGTATGTCAGTTGGGTGGGGCGCAGCATTCGTGACAATAGTGAGCGCCCGCCATCGGTACTGATCGGCCAGTTGCGTGACCATCTGGCGGCGGGCTGGCAACTGGCCGATGGCGGCGATCTGCTCACCGCGCTGACCACAGAACATCCGTTGCAGCCATTCAGTCGCAGCTACTTTGCTGCCGATTCCACGCTGTTCAGTTATGCCAGCGAATGGCGCGCCCTGCACGACGCCACGCAATTGGCGCCGGAGAATGCAGCGCTTCCGGAGCAGGCACTGGAAGCACCGATCGAGCTGGCCGCGCTGCAGCGTTTTCTGCGTCATCCGGTCGAGCATTTTTTCAACACCCGGCTCAAGGTCTGGCTACAAGAGCAGCACGCCAGCGCAGAGGATGACGAACCCTTCGCCCTCGATGGTCTGCAGCGGCATCAGCTCAGCCAGTGGCTGCTGGAGCGTGTACAGCAAGCGCCGCTGGATGCGGACTGGGATGCATTGCTGATCCACGAAGCGGCGCGCATGCGTCAGCGCGGCGAGCTGCCCCTGGCCGGCTTTGGTGAACTGCTGCGCGAACAATTGCTCGAGCCCTTGCAGGATCAGCTGCAGCGTTATCGGCAGCAGGCCCTGCTCTGGGATCAGGTGATGGCGCACCCGCTGCCGCTGGAAGCCAGGGCACCGGGGATCGAGGTGGTGAGCTGGCTGGCCGGCGTGCGCACCGCGGCAGACATACCGGGTCTGATGCGTCTGCAATTGCTGACCGGCAACGCACTGGACGCCAAGGGCAAGGCGCCACGCTGGCGCAAGCTGCTCAATGAACTGAGCCTGCATGTGCTGGCGGCTGCCAGCGGCCATCAATTGACCACTTGCCTGGTCAGTGCCGACGCCACTATTCAATTGCTGCCGCTGGAGCAGCCACGCGCAGTCAGCATCCTGCGTGACTGGTTGCTGGGCTGGCAGCAGGGCCTGTGTCAGCCGCTGCCTGTGGCGGTGGACACGGCCTTCGCCTTCCTGCTGGAGGCCGATGAAGACAAGGCGCTGGATAAAGCGCGGGCAGCCTATGAAGGCTCAAGCTACGCGCTGGGCGAGCGCGACAAGAGCGTGGCGCTGCAGCGCACTTACCCCGATTTCGCCAGCCTGATTGCTGGCGAGGAATTTGCCGGCTGGGCCGAGGCGTTGTACCGGCCACTGCTGAATGCCTGCGATGATGGTTGGCTCGAATTTCGGCCGGCCGGGGAGGGCGCCGCATGACTGCAATCCATTCACAATTGCCCCTGGCCCTGCGCTGTCCGTTACGCGGCAGCCGACTTATCGAGGCCAGCGCCGGCACCGGCAAGACGTTCACCATTTCGGCGCTTTACCTGCGCCTGGTGCTCGGGCATGGCGACGAGCACAGCGCCTTCGGCCGTGAACTGTTGCCACCGGACATACTGGTGGTCACCTTTACCGACGCCGCCACCCAGGAGTTGCGCGATCGCATCCGTGCGCGGCTGGTCGAGGCAGCGCAGGCGTTTCGCGGCGAGCTGGCTGACCCCGACCCGATTCTTGCGCATTTGCTTGCCGACACCGAGCACACGCAATGGTCCAGCTGCGCGCGCAAGCTGGAGATTGCCGCGCAATGGATGGACCAGGCGGCTGTCTCGACCATTCACAGTTGGTGCCAGCGTATGTTGCGCGAGCACGCCTTCGACAGCGGCAGTCTGTTTACCCAGACCCTGGAAACCGACCAGCGCGAGCTGTTGGCCGAGGTGGCGCGGGATTACTGGCGGCTGCACTGCTACCACCTGCAAGGCGATGCACTGCATTGGGTCGACAGCTGCTGGCAGCAGCCAGAAGCATTGCTGGCCAAGGCGCGAGTTCTGCTCGATCAGCCGCTGGCGCCTGGCGAGCCGGATCTGCATACGTTGATCGATACCGGTCTGCAGCAGTCCGCGCAGCAACTGACCGAACTCAAGGTGTCCTGGATTGGCTGGGTGGATGAGCTGGAAGCGCTGCTCGAGCAGGCCCGGGAAGCCAAGGCGTTCAATGCATCAAAGATGAATCGCGGCCATCTGGCTGGCTGGCTGGATAAGCTGCGCAGCTGGGCCGCTGATGATGACCAGATCAAACTGGATATCGGCAAGGGCTTCGAGCGGTTGACGCCGGACGGGCTCGCGGAGATCTGGAAGAACGGCTCGCCGCCAGCGCACCCGGCCCTGGATGCGATGGTGGGGTTGAAGGCATCGCTCGCAGCCATTCGCGGGCCCGAGCAGTCGGCCCTGCGGCATGCGGCGGCCTGGATCAAGGAACGTTTCGAGTCCGAAAAGCGCCGCCGCGCGCAGATGGGTTTCGATGACATGCTCACCCGTCTGGATGCAGCGTTGCAGGGCGCGAATGGCGAGCGACTGGCGCAGGTGATCCGTCAGCAGTTTCCGGTCGCGTTGATCGATGAGTTCCAGGACACCGATCCTCTGCAGTACCGGATTTTTGATCGCATCTATCGGCTACAGGACAACCATCAGGACAGCGCGCTGTTGCTGATTGGCGATCCCAAGCAGGCGATCTACGCCTTTCGCGGCGCCGACATTTTCACCTATCTGAGCGCCCGCGCCGCCACTGAAGGCCGGCACGAAAACCTGGATACCAACTTCCGCTCCAGCGACGCCATGGTCGCGGCGGTCAACCGCGTGTTTGCCCATGCCGAGGCGCAGTTCCCGCGAGCGGCTTTTCTGTTCCGCCAGGGTAAGGAGAATCCGTTGCCCTTTCTGCCGGTCAAGGCACGCGGACGCAAGGAGGTCTGGAGTATTGGCGGCGAGCCGGCGGCCGCGCTAACCGCCTGGTACCTGCCCAGCGAAGCGCCAATGAGCGGTGAGGCGTATCGCCGACAGATGGCCGAGCGCTGTGCCAGCGCCATGACCGAGCTGCTGCTCGCCGGGCAGCGCGGCGATGCCGGCTTTGCTCATCCCGAGCGCGGGCTGCAGCCAGTGCGGCCGGCAGACATGGCCGTGCTGGTACGGACCGGGCGCGAGGCGCAGGCGATTCGCCAGGCATTGGCGGCGCGGGATGTGCGCAGCGTGTATTTGTCGGACAAGGACTCGGTACTCAACACCCAGCAGGCCCAGGATGTGCTGCGCTGGTTGCGCGCCTGTGCCGAGCCGGGCAACGATCGCCTGCTGCGCGCCGCGCTGGCCAGCACCACGCTGGGACTGAGCTGGGCCGATGTGGAGCTGCTCAATCAGGACGAACGGCTGTGGGAGCAGCGCGTCGATCAGTTCCGCGACTATCGCCGGCGCTGGCAGCGACAGGGCGTGCTGCCGATGCTGCACCGCCTGCTGCATGACTTCCAGCTGCCAGCACGTTTGCTGCTGCAGAGCGATGGGGAGCGGAGCCTGACCAATCTGCTGCACCTGGCCGAATTGCTGCAACGTGCCGCCCGTGAACTGGACGGTGAGCAGGCACTGATCCGTCATCTGCGTGAGCTGATTCAGCAGGCCGCAGAGGGCGCTGGCGAGGATCAGGTGCTGCGGCTGGAAAGCGACGCCGAGCTGGTCAAAGTCGTCACCATCCACAAGTCCAAGGGGCTGGAATACCCGCTGGTGTTCCTGCCCTTCATCAGTCATAGCCGCCCGCCCAAGAAGGGCGAGCCGGTGCGCGTTCATGACGGCGAGCGCTCACGCCTGGAGCTTGAGCCCGATGAAGACACCCTGCGCCAGGCCGACCAGGAACGGCTGGGTGAAGATCTGCGCCTGCTGTATGTGGCTCTCACCCGCGCCCGACATGCCTGCTGGCTGGGCCTGGCGGACCTGAAAAGTGGTCAGAGCAAGGAGTCGGTACTGCACCACAGTGCCATCGCCTATCTGCTGGCCGGTGGCGAACGCTTGCCCACCAGCGAGGCGCTACCTGACTGGCTGCAGGCCTGGCAGCCGGATGGACAGGTGCTCAGCGTGGCCCCAGCACCCGAGGTTGACGGGCAGTGCTATCAGCCGCAGCTGATGCAAAGCACTAATCTGAGTGCGCGCACCCCCACTCATGCACGTTTTGCGTCCTGGTGGATCGGTTCCTACAGTGCGCTGACGATCAGCAGCGAGCAACCCGAGCTGGCGGTGGACAGCGCCCTGGCCGAGCGCATGACCGATGACGAACGCCAGTCCCGTTTCGTCCCGCTGCGCAAGGGCGAGCCGCCGAGTATTCATCGCTTCCCGCGTGGGCCGCAGCCCGGCACCTTCATTCACGGCTTGCTGGAGTTGGCGGCGGCGGAAGGCTTTGCCGTTCTTGCTGAACCGGCACAGGCACTGGATTGGCTCTACCCGCGTTGCCAGCGCCGCGGCTGGGGTGATTGGGCGCCCTGCCTGAGCGAGTGGCTGAGCGAGCTGTTGCGCCGCCCCGGTCTGGTGCCGGGTACGCAACTGGCGCTGGCGGCGCTGCAGCCCGGCCAATACCAGAGCGAGATGGAATTCATGTTCAGCGCCGCCCATGTGGATGTGCAGCAGATCGACCAGTTGGTGCAGGCCCGTACCCTGGACGGCATGGCGCGAGCGCCTCTGCAGCGTGACCGGCTCAATGGTCTGTTCAAAGGCTTTATCGATCTGGTGTTCGAGTACGAAGGCCGTTATTACGTTGTCGATTACAAGTCCAACTGGCTGGGGCAGGGCCCGGCGGACTATAGCGATGACGCCATGGCTTCTGCCATTGCCGAGCATCGCTATGACCTGCAATACGTATTCTACATTCTGGCGCTGCACCGCCAGCTGCGTGCGCGTCTGCCTGACTACGACTATGACCAGCATATCGGCGGCGCCCTTTACTGGTTCGTGCGCGGGATCGAGTCAGCCAATGGCGGGGTCTGGCAGGATCGTCCACCGCGCCGTTTGATAGAAACACTGGATCGGCTGTTCGCCGGTCAGTCTGTAGCGGAGGTCAGCGCATGATCGGCGATCAACTCGACTTGCTCGGTGAGTCCCTTGCCGGGCCAGCCACAGAGGCTATCGCACACCCTGGCGCGGATGCTTTTACCGACCCATTGAGCGACAGCTCCGCGCTTCTGGAGCTGCTCGGACAATGGCAGGCCAACGGCTGGTTGCGTGCGCTGGATATCGCTCTGGCCGACTTTCTGCTCGAGCAGGTAGCCGACACCCCTGCCAGCGTGCTGCTGGCTGCTGCGCTGGTCAGTCATCAGTTGGGCCATGGCCATGTCTGTCTGGATCTGCCGGCTACGCTGCAGGCGCCGGATTTTGCTCTTTCACTTCCACCCGAAGGCGAAAGTGCCGGCAACACTCCGCTACCCTCACAGTGTCTGGCCAACCTGGGCTTTGAGCAGTGGCAACGTGAGCTGGCGCAAAGCGGCGTGGTGGATGCGCATGACAGCGCACAGTCAGGCAGCCGGCCGTTGGTGCTGGTCGGGCAACGGCTATACCTGCGACGCTATTGGCAGTACGAGCAACAGGTCGTGGCTGGTCTGCGTGAGCGCCTGCAGCCCATGCCGGTGGCAGCGGATCTGCCGCAACGTCTGCAGACGCTGTTTGCGGATAGCCAGCAGCATCCCGATTGGCAGCGCATTGCCTGCGCGCTTGCGGCGCGCGGGCGTTTCAGCATCATCACCGGCGGCCCCGGCACCGGTAAGACTACTACCGTGGTCCGGCTACTGGCGTTGCTGCAGGCGCCAGCCGTCGAGAATGGCCAGCCGCTGCGCATTCGACTGGCGGCGCCGACCGGCAAGGCCGCGGCGCGTTTGACCGAATCCATCAGTAAACAGGTGGATCAGTTGCCAGTCGACCAATCGGTCCGGGACGCTATTCCGACCGAAGTGGGCACCTTGCACCGGCTACTCGGCAGCCTGCCGGATAGTCGGCATTTCCGTCATAATGCGGGTAATCCGCTGGCGCTGGATGTGCTGGTGGTGGATGAAGCCTCGATGATCGATCTGGAGATGATGGCCTGCGTGCTTGATGCCCTGCCGCCGGGCGCGAGGCTGATTCTGCTCGGCGACAAGGATCAGTTGGCGTCGGTCGAGGCCGGCGCGGTGCTCGGCGATCTGTGCCGGGATGCCGATGCCGGTTTTTACAGCGAGCAGACCCGTGACTGGATGGAGCAGATCAGTGGTCAGTCACTTTCTGGGGCCGGACTGCAGAACGGTGACCCGCAGGAGCATGCCCTGGCTCAGCAGACCGCCATGTTGCGACATTCCCACCGCTTTGTTGGCGATAGCGGCATTGGCGAGCTGGCTCGGGCGGTGAACCGCTGCGCCGCCGAGCCAGCCCGCGAACTGCTCAGCGGTGGTTCCTTCAAGGATATTCGCAGTCAACGCCTCAGCGGCCCATCTGATTCGGCCTTTGCTGCACTGGTACTCGGCGGGGACGATGGGCTGCCCGGTTACGCTGCCTATCTGCAAGTGCTGACGGGCAAACCGCGACCGGATGCCGACGTACCCGCCGGTGACCCGCAATGGCAAGTCTGGGCGCGCGCCGTACTGCAGGCGTTTGACCGCTTTCAGCTGCTATGCGCAGTGCGCCGTGGCGACTGGGGCGTGGAGGGGGTGAATCAACGCGTAGCTGCATTGCTGCAGCGGCGCGGTCTGTTGCGCAGCGACCCGCTCTGGTACGAAGGCCGGCCGGTGCTGGTGACGCGTAACGATTACAGTTTGGGATTGATGAACGGTGACATCGGCATCGCCCTGCGTATCCGCGAACCCGCGTTGGTGCCGGGGCAGGCCGAGACGGAGGCATTGCGTGTGGCCTTCGCGCGCAACGATGGCAGCGGTGGTATCCGCTTCGTGCTGCCCAGTCGTCTGCCCGAAGTCGAAACAGTATTTGCGATGACGGTGCACAAATCCCAGGGCTCGGAATTTGAGCACGCGGTGCTGGTGTTGCCCGAAGCGCGCAATCCGGTGCTGACCAAGGAACTGGTCTATACCGCGATTACCCGTGCCAGCAAGCATTTCACCCTGGTTGAAAGCCGTCCCGGGGTATTCGAGGAGGCGGTGCGCACACCGGTGCGCCGTATCAGTGGTCTGGCGCTGGACTGATTGGCCCTTGGCGGGGCTGATCGGCATCCATGTCGGTCCAGCACAGCTCCCCGCGACTGGCTGTTTTCAGTTGCTGCAGAAAATCCTCTGCAGCCGGAGCCGTCAGTTGCACCTCAAGTTGCACGGTGTCGCTGTGTTGCACATCTAGCAGCTCACCATCCAGTTGTTGCAGTAACCGCCGGGCCATACTTTCCTGGGCGAAGGGCAGTTGGCAGCGCAACAGGCGCTGACGAACCACCGGGATGCGCTCGGCCTGCAATAATGCCTGGGCAATGGCGTCGGTATAGGCTCGCACCAGGCCGCCGGCGCCGAGCTTGGTGCCTCCAAAATAGCGCACCACTGTTGCCAGAACACCCTCCAGTTCCTGATGTCTCAGCACCTCCAGCATTGGTCGCCCGGCCGTCCCGGAGGGCTCGCCATCATCCACCGCAGCACTGTGCCCGCCAGCCAATAGCGCCCAACAGACATGCGCCGCATCCGGATGCTCGGCGCGCAATTGAGCCACGCGTTCCAGTGCAGTTGCACGATCAAGAATGGGTTCGACATTGCCTATAAAACGGCTTTTACGAATTTCAATTGTGCTACTTACGGTGTGGGCGAGGCTGTACATGGGGCTCTAAAGTCGATCCCTGGCGGCCTCGATCAGGGCGCCGAACAGGCGCCGCTGCCGACCGTTGAAAAGCAGAAACTCCGGATGCCACTGCACACCCACCAGGAATGCACGGCCTGGGTCCTCCACTGCCTGGACAATGCCGTCCAGGTCGCGTCCGCTGACCTGCAGGTCAGTGCCTACGCGATCAATGGCCTGATTATGCAGGCTGTTGATTTTGCACCTGTCAGTGCGCAGCAGTTTGTTCAAATAACTTTCAGGTTCGGGGAGCAGGGTCTTGAGTGGCAGCAAAGTCCGCCTGTTGGAAGTCAGTTTGCGTTTTGACTTCAGGTCCTGAAACAGATTGCCGCCGCGTCGGGCATTGAGTAGCTGCGCACCACGGCATATGCCCAGCAGGGGGAGACCGCGCTCTAATGCGTCATCGATGACCGCGGATTCCAGTTCGTCGCGCTCCGGGTCGTACTTGGGGTGTACCTCAGGTTCCTCTGCATACAGGACCGGGTCGATATCGTGCCCGCCGGTCACGACCACGGCATCATATTGCAGCGCGTTGATGTCTTCGCCGGGGCGTACCTGCAAGGGTTTCGCCCCGTACCAGCGCACGGCACAGGAGACCATGAAGCGCGGACCAATAGCGCCACGGCGTGGGCCGGTGATGGCAATGACCGGTCTACTCATGCAGCGCCACTCAGCCACTTTTCCTGTACTTCATCCTCCCAGTTGTGCAGAAGTCGACCAACACCCCTGTCCAGATAAACACCGTAGGCCTGGCAGCACGCGTCAAGACGCTCTTGATCTGCAGCCAGTCGTTCCACTTCCACCCAATCGTTCCAGGCTACGTGGACACCCCAGTCCGGTTGGTCGATCAGGCAATCGGGGAGTCGGTAATGAAAGGTCGGGCGTGATTTGATGCGCTCATCACCCACCTTGCTGACTACCCGGTCCTCATCGATATGCTTGAAGAGCGGCAGCATATCGAGGGCGCGGTTGCGGGTCGGGTTGTCTATCAGGTAATCATCTATCAGTCCGCTCATGTCGGGCGCATAGTCTTTGTTGATTACCTTCCTGACATAGGGGGCCGGAAACGGATCAACGTAGCTGGTCAGGCGGCGGGTCATGTTGATATCGGCGCGGGTATTGAGCCAGTCAAACAGGCACAGGAACGCCTTGAGGTAAGCCGTAATAACCCCGGCTTCACAGGCGGGCACCTCGGGATTGAACTGCATGCCAAATGCGTTGGTTACCCGGTCCCCTGTGCCCTTAGCACCCGCCTTGCGAAGATGCGCTATCAGCTGATCGACTTGCGGTAGGCGGTCCATGGGCAAGGGTGGACTGACCAGTTCGTGGGGCACCAGCCCGTCGGCGAACCATTTGATCACGTCTTCGGCGCCACTCTTGATTTCATCGCCCAGGTCGCTTGCGACACGCTGTTCCCGACCCATTTTTTTCAATAACGTAAAGTCGAGCTCGACTATCCACTCACCCGCCGGATCGCCCTTGAGGGAGCGCTCATAGCGGCTGGTCTGCGTCACCTCGCAATTCAGAAAATCGGCTGTGAGCTGAGCTATCTCATCAAGCTCCAGGCCGTTCATTTCCAGCTCTATACCGACCCGGCGCAACTCGCCTTCTGTCGTGTTCTGCCAGGGCGGCAGTGCAAAATCACCTTCTTTGGTCATGCCTGCCTCCTTCGTCTAATGGAAATGTTTATAGCCTAGCATGGCCTATGGTTGAGCGGCTCATTCGCCACGTGCAACCCCATCAAGGCGGGGGTCAGCCCCGCCGCGCCAGCCTGTTTCGATTCGCTCGATACCGTGTAATCCACTGGTCATAGGCACTATGCTGACTTTGTGACCCAGGGCTTCAAGGGTGGGGGCATGCAGTTCGAGCGACGTTCCGGTCTCAAGTTCAATGCCGACCCCGCGATCAAGCGCATTAGGCAGGGCTATGGCGTCCTGTACATCCATATTCCAGTCAAGTACGGCGATAAGGGTTTTGACGACATAACCGATGATCCTGCTTCCGCCCCGCGAGCCGATGATCAGCTTGGGTTTGCCCTGTGCATCGAAAACCATGGTGGGTGCCATGGAGCTTCGGGGTCGCTTGCCCCCGGCTACGGCGTTGGGATGAGGCTTGCCATCTAACATCGGACTGAAATGAAAGTCAGTCAGTTGGTTGTTCAGTACAAATCCCTGACTCAGCATGCGGCTGCCAAAGGGCGCCTCGTTCGAGCTGGTCAAGGCCAACAGGTTGCCCTGGGCATCCACAACGCTGAAATGCGACGTACCTCGCTCGCCGACCTCAGGCAATACGTTTTTTTCGCTGATTTCAGCCCGGTGTCCCGGATCGCCAGGGTGAACTTCTTCGAGGGCGCGATCAGCACGGATCAGACTGGCGCGCTGGCGCAGGTAATCCGCATCCAGCAAGCGATCCACAGGTACCACCACAAAGGCCGGGTCGCCGATGTAATAGTTGCGATCGGCGAATGCCAGGCGGCTACTTTCGACAATCAGGTGCAGGGCAGCGCTGCCGTTGGGTTCCATTGCACCTAACGGGAAACTCTCGAGTATCCCCAGAATTTGTAACACGGTGATACCGCCAGATGAGGAGGGTGGGGCGCCACATACTGTCCATTGCCGATACGGACGACAAACGGCCTCTCGATTGATCGCCCGATAGTCCGTCAGGTCTTTCGCGGTCATGTCGTTAGCGCCCCAGCGTGCATCATCCAGGCGTTCCAGCAGGCCCTGTGCAATAGGACCCTGATAAAAGGCGTCCGGGCCAGCCTGAGCAATCAACCGCAAGGTCCTTGCCAGCTCGGCATTGCGCAGCATCGGCGGATCACTTTGTGCCTGGCGCCGGAAGTAGCGGCGTGTATCAGCGAACAGGCGCAGCGACAGATCCTGCTGGATCTGGCGCTGGAGTCGTTGCGGCATTGGCAAGCCTTGTTCGGCGAGTCTGATGGCGGGTATGAACAGTTCTTTCCAGGGTAAGCGTCCATGGTCGCGATGCGCCTTGGCTAGCATGGCTACCAGCCCCGGCACCCCTACCGACGACCCGCTGGGAATGGCCAAGGCCAGGGGCATGTCCATGCCCAGAATCTGAAAGCGGTCGGGCCGTGCGGCAGCGGGCGCGGTTTCACGGCCGTCGTAAAGTCGGGTTTCCCCCGCGTCCTTGTCATGCAGCAACAGATATCCGCCGCCACCTATGCCGGTTTCAGGCGCCTCGATAAAAGCCAGAACCATCTGCACGGCTATCGCAGCGTCAACCGCGTGGCCGCCCCGGCGCAGCATCTGCAGACCGGCCTCAACCGCTGCGGGGTGGGCGGCTGCAACCATCATGTGCGCGGCCTGTCGATCCTCGATGGGCTGTTCTGTTCTTGAGCTGGTCGCTGGATCGGTACCGCTGCATGCGGCAAGTCCGCCGATCAGGATTGCAATGAGGCCAGGGATGATGATGCTGCGCAGGGCGATAGGTGAGGAAAGATGAATCATGCTCGAAAGCTTAGACGTTACCCACCCCAGCGTCTAATACGGCATCTTTGGTGTAGAATTCGTAAAACCATTACAGAGCAGGAATTATTATGACCAATCTAGCCGAATTCCGTGCCGCGGAACGCAAATTGGCGCAACAGCTGGCACAACTCGAGACCATGAAGCAGGATGCGGGATTGCAGGAGGAAATGGCCTTCAATGAGAAGCTGCATACGCTGATGGAAAGCTATGGCTATTCACCAGCCAGGGTTCTGGCCATCCTGCGGTCGTCGCCAGAGTAGTAAATCAGGTCGCTTTTCCTCCTCCGCGTCCTCTGTAAAGCACAGTCAGGAAAGTCATCCTTTGGCTGTCTGATGGCAATCTGATTTCCCTATTGTTCCTCTAATGTCTATCATATGTACCGATTGATGAAAAAGTTCATCAAATGGCTGTTGATCGACAATCCCTTTGTCGGTGTTCCGTCACCTAAGGTTGAGTTACCTATCTGGCTGGACATTGAGTTTATTTGCGCGTTTTGAAGTGCAATGCCTCGTGAGTAGCCCTGACACCAAATCAGGAGTGTTTTCCGATGGATAAAGATCCTATCAAAGATCTGAGCGACAAGCCGGTAGTGGAGACCGTGCAGGCAATACCCGCGCCTTCGGGCGATTCCACGCTTATCGACACCGATTATGTGATTGGCCAGGACAACGTTAAGGGTCAGTTTTCCTTTTCGCTGGATATTCACGGCAAGGTATTCACTATCTCCGCGATCACCATTCTGGTGTTTGTGTTTTTAACCCTGGCTCTACAGAACGATGTTGCTCCGCTCTTCGGCGCGCTGCGTGGATGGCTGACCTCCAACCTGGCCTGGTTCTTTATCGGTGCGGCAAATATCTTCGTTATTCTCTGCCTGGTACTGATCGTGTCCCCGCTGGGCAAGGTACGCCTGGGAGGCATGGAAGCAAAAGCTGACTATACCTATCTGGGCTGGTTCTCGATGCTGTTTGCCGCAGGCATGGGCATCGGTCTGATGTTCTATGGCGTTTCCGAACCTATGTCGCATTTCTCCTCGGCATTGGGCGGGACCGTCATGGAGAATGGCGTACGTACGGACTGGGCGCCTCTGGGCGGTGCTGCCGGTGATGTTGAGGCTGCTGCCCGATTGGGCATGGCCGCGACGATCTTCCACTGGGGTCTTCACCCCTGGGCGATCTATGCCGTTGTGGCGTTGGCGCTGGCGCTGTTTTCCTTCAACAAGGGCCTGCCACTGAGCATCCGCTCGATCTTCTATCCGATTCTGGGTGAGCGTGTCTGGGGCTGGCCGGGTCATGTGATCGATATTCTTGCAGTGTTCGCTACCCTGTTTGGGCTTGCAACATCCCTGGGCATTGGCGCCGAGCAGGCAGCCGGGGGTATTGATTTTCTGTTTGGTATCACGGCAAACAACACCAGTAAGGTGCTGCTGATTGCCGGTATCACCGCCATCGCGCTGGTATCGGTGCTTGCCGGGCTCGACAAGGGCGTCAAGCGTCTGTCCGAACTGAATCTGGGCCTGGCCATTCTACTTCTGGGGTTCGTTATCCTGGTCGGGCCTACCATGGCCATCTTTACCGGCTTCTTCGACAACCTGGGTGCATACCTGCAATACCTGCCAGCGCTGTCCAATCCGATCGGTCGTGAAGATGCCAACTTCAGCCAGGGCTGGACTGCCTTTTACTGGGCCTGGTGGATCAGCTGGTCGCCCTTTGTCGGTATGTTTATCGCGCGGGTCAGTCGTGGACGCACAGTGAGGGAGTTCCTGATTGCGGTACTGCTGGTACCTTCGCTGGTTTCGGTATTGTGGATGACCGCACTTGGCGGCACCGGTATCGATCAGCTGGTTGGCGGCTACACCGGTGTCAAGGATGCGGCGCTGGAGCTGCAGTTGTTTACCATGTTGAGTGAACTGCCCCTGGCATCAATAACCTCCTTCGTCGGCATTGTTCTGGTGATCGTGTTCTTCGTCACCTCTTCGGATTCGGGTTCGCTGGTTATCGACACCATTACCGCAGGCGGTAAGGTCAATGCGCCGGTGCCTCAGCGGGTTTTCTGGGTCATCATTGAAGGTGTTATCGCCATCGCACTGTTGCTTGGTGGTGGATTGGTGGCATTGCAGGCCATGTCGGTTTCGACCGGTCTGCCGTTCACCATCGTGCTGCTTGTAGGCTGCATATCGATCGTCAAAGGACTGATGTCCGAACCTCGCTAGGCTCGGCGTAGTACAAAAAAGGCGCGGCCATTAATGGCCGCGCCTTTTTTTGTGTCCCTTGGGGTGCCCGCTTGCGTGGACTAATCCCAGAGGTCGCCAACTGGCGTGCCGGGTTCAAAATGACTGGCGATCTGCGCTTGCAGGAGCTCGGCGGTTGCCAGCGCGTCGGTCAGCGCATGGTGCGCCTGGTATAGCGGCAATCCATAACGCAAGCGACTCTCGGCCAGTCGTATAGATACCTCTTTCCTGCCGCGCAACCGATCAAACCAACCGGGACGATTGGCGCCGCGATGCATGCGGGCTTCCAGCTCCATGGTATCGATGACCGGAAAGTGAAGGTTTTCGTTGAGATAATGGCGCACTGTTTCGTCAAGGAAGCCACGTTCGATACTGCGGTAGTGCGCCACCACAACACGTCCGGCCATAACGTCCAAGATTTCTCCCAGCAGACTGTCCAGCCTGGGCGCCTGGCTCAGGTCGCTGTGAGTGATCCGGTGGAAGGCCACTGACTCGGCGTTCAGCTCGGATATTGGCTTGACTACATGGTACCGAGCGTCAGCGCAGCGAATGCGCTGCAGGCTGAAGGGCATCAGACCAATGCTGACGATCGCATCGCGTTTCGGATCCAGGCCCGTGGTTTCCACATCCAGGGCCACCAGTGGCACTTCTTCGATCGGCGTTTGCAGACTGACCGCGCCCGCCTGATAGAAGCGCTGCAGCTGCGCATTGCGCGCTGTCTGAGCCAGGCTGGCGAATAATGTTCTCCAGTTGGGGCTCTCGTAACCCTGTGGTCGGGCTGGATTGCGCCGGGTACTCATAGGGTGCGCGTCGCTTGCAGGGCGGGATAGCGAAATCGCATGAACTTCTGGGCGTTGCTGAGAACCTGGAATGCTTCCTTCAGGTTATGGCGTTCGGCCGTCGATATCTTCTCCGGCTCGATATAGTTGTTCGGCTCGCGTCCCTCTTCCAGCTCCAGAGCCTGGTGACGGATGCGCACGCTGGTTAGAAACTCCAGGGAGTAACGAAGCCGCGTGACTGCATCAGGCGGCATCAGGCGTGTGGTGGCAATGGCATCAAGACGGTCGAAGGAGTTCTGTGCCTTGGAACCGCAGGCCAAGGCATGGACCCGGATCAGGTCGGTCAGGGGCGCGGTGCCGCGCCCTTTGAGATTGATGATGTTCTTTTGTGCGCCGTCCTGCTCCATAACAAAGGTACGGAAGAATCCCAGGGGCGGTGTGCGGTTCAGGGCATTACGCGCGAGCGCCGCGAGAAAGGGCTCGTTGGCACTTGCGCTGGTGGCGAGCAGGTCCTTCAGCTCTTCTACCAGTTCGGCCTGGCCGTAAACACTGTCGAGATCGAAGAAGATCGAGCTGTTGAGCAGCGTCTCGGGGTTGGGTCTGGTAATCCACTGCGTGAAATACTTTTTCCACACACTCAGGGGCTGCCGCCACTTGGGGTTGGTGGCCATGATGCCACCCTTGCAGTAGGTGTATCCGCAGGCTGCCAGGCCGTCGCTGACGAAACTGGCGAGCTTGAAAAAATACTCGTCATGCTGCTTCGGATCGAAACTGTCATCCAGCACCAGCGCGTTGTCCTGGTCGGTAACAACCAGCTGCTCGTCTCGGGCCATCGAGCCCAGCGCCATGAAACAGTAAGGTACAGGGGGTGGGCCCAGTGAGGCCTCTGCCAGCTCCAGCAAACGCCGGCTAAAACTGCGGCCAATACCGGCCATGGTGCTGCCGATCATGTGCGAGGAAACCTCATCGGTGGCCATGCGCACAAAGGTCGCCCGAATATCCGGCAACAGGCCCTGCAGTGCCTCGACGTTCTGCTTGTTGTGAATATTACTGACCAGATACAGGCTGCTTTGCGATTCATATTTGATCACGTCGCGCAGATTGACCACGCCAATCGGGCGGCCACGCTGCATCACCGGCAAATGGTGGATGTTATGACGCAACATCGACAGCATGGTTTCGAACATCGAGTCATCAGCCTGCACCACGATTGGGTCCGGGGTCATTACTTCTCTTATTGGGGTATCCGCCTGCAAGCCTGCCGCAACCACTCGGCTGCGGAAGTCCCGGTCGGTTACGATGCCGATCATCGAACCCGCTCCGCGATGGCTTTCGTGCCGGTCAGTGGCGTCTGACACGACCACCAGTGACGATACGCTGTGGTCGATCATGATTTGCGCTGCCAGCATTACCGACGTATCGGCGGTCACCGTTACCGGCAGTCGCTCGATCAGCTTGCGCACTCGCAGCTTCATCATTTCGCCGGCTTTGCTATCACTCTCAACCGCGGTCTTGAGTCGCGACTGGCCCTCTGCCTCGACAAAATCCGCAAAGGCGTCGTGTTCATCACAAAGCGTCTGGAACAGCGGGCCTGGAATAAAGTAAACCAGGCTGTCTTCAATTGCAGTGGCAGGGAAGCGAACCTTGTTGTTACGCAGCAGGCCAAAATGGCCAAAAATATCGCCTTCAGTCAAACGGTTGTAAAGATCACCGTTGCGCCGGAATACGTCCACTGCGCCGCTGCGCAGGTAGTGCAGAAACTGGATGTCATCATTGAAATGCAGAATCTCGGTGCCAGCCTTGAAGTAGCTGACTTCGACATGCCGGGCGATATTATCCAGGGTTTCTTCCGGCAGGGTTTCAAAGGGTGGGAAGCGCTTCAGGTGGTCACGTATTTCGATCAGCTCGACATCCACTCTCGGACCTCCGGGTTCAGTTGTTATCGCTAACGGACATGGCCACAAAACGGGCCATCTGGGTGGAACTTCCGTGCTGGGGATCAAATTCGCCTATGTCGACGAAGCTGACCCGGTAGCTGTTGCGTTCGGCTACGCCGCGTGCCCATTGGCGGAACCGTGCCCGACTCCATTCGAATCGATGGTCGGGATGTCGTTTCTCGCCGGGCGGCATGCCATGCAGTACGTTGTATTCGACGTTGGGTGTGGTGACAAATATCACGCCTGGCCGCATGCCTCCGAATACTGCAGTCTCGACCCGAGACAAGCGACCAGGGTCGATATGCTCGATAGTCTCTACCAGCGTAGCAGCATCAAAGCCATTGAGCAGTGAATCCGGCTCCTCGAAGGATCCATAGCGAACCTGAATACGATCGCAGTCTTCCAGCAGGTCAAGGCCGAGTGCACGGCGGGCCAGTCTCAGGCTGACCTCATCGATATCTATACCGACAATTCGCTCGAATTGACCCTGCAAAGCCAAACGCTGTAACAGTTCGCCGCCACCGCAACCCAGATCCAATACTTTGCATGCCTTGGTTTCCAGCAAGTGCTGGACGACTATGTCCAGGCGCTCATCATGCAGACTGCTTTCCTGAAACCTTCCTCTCATGAGTTACCTGTGCGGGGATAGATGCTGTTTTGGGCTACACGGGACCGTGTGTGCAGCGCGCAATATATATAGTGGTGATTATAGGACATGGGGCAGAGGGTAGGCTGAATTCGTTTGCTAAAAGTTCGGCCTGACCCTGTGGCTGATCCCCTTTTTTTTGACTTGTCCATTGGCAGTTGATTGATGGTTCAGGATGGACGTGCCATTAAAAAGGCGCCAACTTATGCGCTTTTGTGGGCGAATTTGCGGGGATTGTCCGCGAAGGACCAGTTAATTTCAGCAAAGTTCATTATCTATGTCTATTTGCCCCAGATAGGTCTATAAAAAGGATACATATAAATATACGTGGTAATGGATTCCCATAATGTCTGAACTCTTGTTCTATCAGCGCCCCACTGTCCTGAATAAAGAAGCCCATAAAGCCCTGCGCTTTTCCCCGGTGACCGATTTCGGATTCACCAGCAACGTCAATTCCGTTCCGCTTCTCGCCATCGAGTTTTTCGAGTCCAGCCGTGATCTGCCGGTGCTGTTCAGCCAGGATCAGCAAGGTCAATATTTTCCCATAGCCTTGTTGTCTCTGAAGAATCAGGGGCACGAACAGATCGACGAGGCGGGAGTATGGCTGGGTAATTACACGCCGGCTTTCATTCGTCGCTATCCCTTTGTTCTGAGCAGCGACAAGAACGTCTGTTTTGATGCCGATTACACCGGGCTGCAAGAAACGGAAAGTGAAGGCGAACCGCTGTTTACCGACGACGGCGCCTATAGCGACGCGTTGACCAGAATTATCGAGTTCGTGACGAACTTTGAAGCAGAGCACGTACGCACGCGTGAGTTCTGCACGGCAGCCACCGAGCAGGACGTGTTCAAACCTTTTGTCTTGCAGGTCATCACTGCAGACAAGAAGCCCCTGCGTCTTGATGGTCTGTTTGTTATCGACGAGAAAAAACTCATGGCCCTGGACGACGCAGTCGTCACGCAGTGGTTCCGCCAGGGTTATCTCGCCTGGGCCTATGCCCACCTCCATTCTCTGGGTGCGCTCCAGCGCTTGAGCGAGAAGCTCGATACCCGCTCCTGACCGGATGGAAGTCGCGTCCGGGTGACCGGATGGCTATCAGTTTTATTCGCCTCGGCGCCGCCGAATCGTTGGTCTTTCATAATTAAAAGTTGGGCAGAAAATGAACTTTCCTCGCCATCCGTTAGCAGTAGCAATTGGTCATTGCAATCCATTTGCACGATCGCTAGCGGCACGAACAGCGGCGTGGGGAGCGTTTCTGTCTACTGCATCGCTGCAAGCGCTGGCAGCATCACCGCACAACATCGTGGTCGACGCCAGTACGGCGAATATCGCTACCACGGGCTTGGCGCAGACTATCCAGAACGCTAATAGGGTCGGCGGTGTGCCGGTCAATGTGTTCAAGCATTTTGTTGTTGGCGAGCTCAATACTGTGAATCTGGTCGTGCCTGACGATGCCAGCAAGCTGGTGAACATCGTCAAGGACAGCAAGGCGGAGATCCATGGCGTTCTCAACAGCTATCAGAACGGCACGCTTGGCGGCAACGTGGTATTTGCCAGCTCCCAGGGTTTTCTGGTGGGCGCCTCGGGCGTCGTCAATGTGGGGCAACTGACGGTTCGCACACCCACTGCTGATGATCTCGACGAGCTCATCGCCGGTACCAAAGCGGTCGACGATACGCTGGCCGTCTCGTCCGACGGTCTAATCACAATCGATGGCAAGATCAACGCCAGTGATGGTATTGATCTGCAGGGCGATGGAGTCAATGTTGGCAGCAGCGGCAAGCTGATCGCCGGCAACGCCCTAAACGCCAATTATGTAGCCACCGCTGCGGTCAATACCGGCGACTACTCGGCGCCTACTGCCCTGATCAAGGATGGCGGCACTATCCATATTGTGGCGGGCGGTGCGCTTGGTACCAGTGATGCGCTGATTGCCGGCGACCTGCTGGCCGATGGCGGTATCACCATTGCAGCTTCAAGTATCGACATCACCAGCACCGGCCTGCTCGATGCGCGCGACAAGGTCACCACCAATACCCACGGCAATGTCACGCTCACTGCCAGCAGCGTCCAGGAAGTAGGTATGGGCATAGCGCTGGCGGAGTCATCCGTCACGCTGGCAGGGCAGGTACATGCCAATGATGTGACCGCCACGGCAAAGAGCACTGCGACGGCGTCGTTCTATGAGGATCCAACCGCCGGTCTGGTCATCATGGCCCTGGGGCCCTTCACCGGCGCAGGTTTTTACCTGATGGCGGCCGACGCCGAAGCAACGGTGAACGTGGAAGGCACAGCGAACGTTCAGGCCAGTGGTAACGTGACGATGGCCTCCGAATCCCATGCGTTGAGCCAGGCCAGCCAGATCAACACCTCTGGCGGCAAGGGCTCGTTATCGGCCATCTACAACACCAGCGACGCGACAAGTACCACCCGCATCAAGAGCGGTGCGACCGTTCAGTCGGAGGGTGATTTGGCGGTAACTGCCCATAACGAAGCCTTCATCGCTGCCAGCGCGCTGGATGTGATTGCCGCAGATGCGAATAAGGTGGTGATAGCCATTGCGGTGGGTGAGTCGGATGTCGACGCTACCGCCGTGATTGAAAGCGGTGCCGTGCTCGGCGCAGATAGCCTGGTGCTGGCTGCGGAGAACCAGAATTATTACTCGGTCTCGGCCAGTGCCATGGGCCTGAAGGATACCGAGTACGGTATCGCCGTGGCGGTAGGAGATTTCAATACCAATGCCACCGCGGAAATGGGTGCCTCGCTGGGCACCGCTACAGCGAAGACCGGCGATGTCAGCATCACTGCGCTGGACCGCACCGTACACCAGCAGGTCAAGTCGGGTGTCACGGTGGGCAGCAACACGCTGTTCCGCACTGTCGGGGCCAAGCCGATAGCGGGTGTCGCTGCGATGCAGAACGGCGTGAACAACCTGATCGACAGTAAAAAGCCCTCGGGTATCGACGTACCCAAGGACGGCGATGGCAAGATCTCCTTCAAGGGCGGCCTGGCCTTTACCATGAACCTGTCCGATCACGAGGCCTATGCCTTCCTGGGCAACAACCAGGCCGGCCAGGCGCAGGCGCCGAGCATACAGTCCACGGGCAATCTGCTGCTCGCCAGCGCTATTGACCTGGGCACGGACAACGCCTCGATTGCCGGCGGCAATGACAATGCGGCGCATGGTGACGACCAGGGCGCCTGGCGCACCTCGGCCGAGGCAGCGGTGGCTTCGCCGAGTAGCAGGACCACCGGCAGTAACCAGACCGGCTCCTCGGAAAAGAGCCTGGCGGTGGCCCTGAATTTTGCCATCAACAGTGGCGATGCCGTGGCTGAAATAGGCGACTACGTTGAGATTTCAGCGGCCAATGTCGGTGTGCTGGCGCGCCAGAAAGTGCCCATTTCTTCCAGTTACGACAAATGGGACTCCTTCTCCGATGTGTTGAGTAAGTTCAACGGCATTGGCGGCATGCAGAACAATATTCTTTCGTCCTTCGCCAATGCCGGCACGTCGGCAGACAATTCGGCTACCGGCGGCTCCGTGAACGTGGTCATCAACGATCTGGATACCAAGGCGTGGATCGGTGACAACGCCAAGATCACCACCACGGGCACGGCCGACTGGTCTGCCGGCCGGATAGTGGCCGGCAACATGGTCGCGCCTACATTGTTTGATACCACCATTCCGTTCAAGACCATCGACTACAGCTTCGATTTCACCGGCTCCGTGGATGTGCAGGCCTACAACCTGAACGAGAGTGTTCACCTGGCCGGCAACCTGGGTACCCTGGGTCTCTTGCCGAACGGCAATGGCACCAATGAAAAGGGTAAATCCGTCGGCGGCAGCATCAGCTTTGTCCAGCAGACAGCGACCGCTGTAGCCGGAATTGGCGCTGCCACCCTGTCGGCGGCGGGGGATGTGCGTATTCAGGCACACACGGACGAACGCCATTTTCTGATTACGCCCTCGTCCGGTTCGGGCAAGGGCGTGGGATTCAACGGCGTCATGGCGATTCTCAACAGCGAGTCGCTCACCCACGCTTCGCTTAGCAATCAGGCCAGAGTCAATACGACGGGCCTGGATGTGCTGGCTGATCATGACTTTGGCAACTGGGCCGCGTCCGGCGCATTCGATAAATCAGACGAATCGGCCATGGGCTTGTCCGTAGCGATCAACATCGCCCAAGGCGATACCAAGGCGTTTATCGGCGACAACAGCGGCGAGCAAGCCAAGGTCGGCTTCAGGAACGGATCACAGCCTGCCCCTGACGCACCCACGACTCCGGCACCGGATCCACGGGGTATTGTGGCCAATGAAGTACGTGTCAGGGCGCGCAGTGCAGGCACCAACGGCTCACTGGCCGTGGCGGGTGCGGTTGTCACCGAGCCCAATAACGATCCGGGAAAAGCGGAGCAGTTCGAGAACTGGTGGAACCGGTTGGGAAGCAAGGCGGCGGACAGCCATAGCGCTGCAGTCTCAGGCGCGGGCGCAGCCTCGATTGGCAGTGCGGCAGGTGACGGCGCAAACGAGCCGGCCAATCCGCCCGCTGGCGGGGATGCGCAGGTCGACGCTGACAAGACGGGCCTCGCCGCCGCCGGCAGTCTGACAGTCTCGGTGAATAATCTGGACGCCAAAGCGCTGATCGACAATGCGGTTATCAGTGGCAAGGGTGGCGCCGATGTTGATGTAACTGTGCAGGCCCTGGAGAAGGTGATTTCTGCCTCGGCTTCGGGTGGCGCAGCCCTGGCCAAACTGGGTGCCAATTCGCCCTCCAACCAGAACACCATCGCCGGTGCTATTGCCTACCAGATCAGCTTCAACGACGCGCTGGCGCATGTCCGCAACAGCACTATCACCAATGCCGGTGATGTGAATGTGCAGGCGCTGCATGGCGGCGAGCTCACGTCCGTGGCCCTTGCGCTGGCGGTCACCAGCTCGAACCAGAACACACAGAACAGCAACAACGGCGCACTGTCGATCTCCGGTGCGCAAATCTATGATGGCACCTCGGCGCGTATCGATAACAGCTCGATCACCAGTAACGGTGGCGGTGACGACAGTCTTGAAGTGTCTGCCTACAACAATGCGTCTATCGGTGTGGGCGGCGGTTCACTATACGTGGGCGGCAAGAAGGGTGGCGGATTGGCCATTACCTTTGCCGAAATCAATGACCCCGGCGCCATGCTGGCAGGGGTCAATCCGGACGCCAACAATGTGCTGAGCTCGGCACATAACGAGGATGTATACAGCGGCTCGGCAGTCGAGGCGGTTATCAGTGGGGTTGATGGCAGGCGCAGCACCCTGACCGATTTTGATAGCGTCACCGTCTCTGCCAGCGCCGTGAACAGGATCGGTCTCGGCGCGGCAGGTGGCGGCTACAACGGCGGCGTGGAAAACTCCAAGGGGTTTGCCGGCAGCTTTGCCGTGGGCTCGATTGGCGCCGACACCAAGGCTTTGATCAGCAAGACCGACATAAACGGCGTGCAGACCCTGCATGTGAACGCCAGCGGTGAAGACGATGCCGCGCTGGACGCACTGCTGGCCAGTCTGGGTAGCAGCACGATCAACAGTGATTTCGACTTCAGTGGCGCGGATGCCATTGATAACACCAATATATTCACCGCCGAAGACGGCAGCGAGTCGTCCTACGCCTATACCTCTGCGGGCAAGCGGATTATCGCCGTGGCCGGTGTCGTGCAGGTGGGCAAGAGCAACCTGGGTATTTCCTACGCCCACGCCGACGTGAAAAGCGATACCTCGGCGCGCATGGCGGATGTGAAGATCAATCAGGGCGTTCCCAGTACCGCGGATGTGGCCGTCAATGCGCGCGACAATTCCCTGCTATATACCGTGGCGATCGGCGTCGGCGTCAGTACCGGTAAATATGCCGGTGTAGGTTCGGTGGCGGTCAATCGCCTGAACAATCGAGTGATTGCGGAAATCGGCGATTGGGACGGGGCAGACAGCGGCAGCGTCAATGCCGAAACGGTTGCCGTCACGGCCACCAACGACATGGACATGATCAACGTCGCCGGTGCGGTGGCTGTGGGTACACCCGGCGCTAGCGGGCAGGCAGGTGGCCTGGCGGTCGCGCTGAACCTGGTCGGCACGGACGAGCACTCGACCAGGGCGCATATTGCCAATACCGCTCTGCAGGCCTCCGGCAACGTAATCGTCAAGGCCACCAGTGGCGCGTCCGATGACCACAACCTGCTGGTCGGCAACGCCATTGCCATCGGTGCTACCGGCGGCTCGGGATTGGCCTTTGCCGGTGCCTTCGGCGTAAACAATGTGGATCAGCTGGTCGAAGCCGGCATCAAGGACGCAGGCACCAATCGCACTACCGATGCCAGTGCCACCGAAGGCGGCACGGTCACTGTTCAGGCGTACGACTTTACTGACAGCGTGGCGACGGCCTGGATGGGCGCAGGCTCCGGCACCGGCTCTGCCGGGGGTATTGCCGTGGCGACCAACAGGGTCGACTCGGATGTCGATGCAGCGGTCCTTGGCGATAATGTTACGGTCGGCAGTACGACGCTGAAGGTGCAGAATCTGATTGTCGATGCGGCTCGAGACAACTGGCTTCTGAGCATCAGCGCAGGGGTTGCGGCCTCACCCAAGCAGAGTGCGCTCGCCGGATCGGTAAGCACCGGCATCGTTGATGGTGATGTCAGCGCGCGTATCGCTGAAGGGGCACGGGTCAAGGCCTGGAACAATGTAGCGGTGAACGCCGATGCGCTCAGCGTGAATCTGGTGGGCAGTGGCGCACTGGGCATCGGTCTGGGTAGCGGCGCTGGCGCTGTAGCCGTCGCGACGGCCCTCGAATACGGCAACACCTCGGCCTTGATTGTTAACGCGAACGTTATCGCCGAAGGCAAAGGTGCGAGCATCAGCGTGGACAGCGGCGCGCTGGCCAATTACGGCACCTTGCCTGACCTGTCGACCTCGGGTCAGGCCGAGGATGATGGCGATGACAGTAACGCCAACCCGGTTGACCGCGACACGCTGACAACCGGCTTTGCGCTGCTCAATCTGGACAAATCCACGCAAAGCGTCGATGGTCTGGCGGTCAATGCCACCAGCCGCACCAAGCAGCAGGCTATCAATGTGGGCGGCGCAGGGGCCGAGTCACTGGCGATCAGCGTCAATGTGGCGACCAACAATTCATCCAATGAAACCACCGCCAAGATCACCAACAGCACGATCAATGCGGGCATCAGCAATCAGAGCGGTGCCGATGTGCTGGTGCGGGCCAACGCCCATGAAGCCGGGCTGGCCGTATCGGCGGGTATTGCCATATCCGGCAAGAATTCGGGTGTCGGCGGATTCGCCACAAACAGCCAGAAGAAGGCGGCCAAGGCAACGATCGACACCAGTACCGTCAATGGTGATGCAGTCAGTATCGATGCCAACAGCTCGAAGGTTGCCCAGGCAGTGTCTGCGGGCGTGGCCGCGGGCGGGAGTGGTCTGGGCGCCGCCGGCTCGATAGTGATTACCGAACAGTTGGGCGACACCCAGGCCTGGCTGCGCGGCGGCACGCTGACAGCCAACGAATTGACCGTTGCTTCCGACCGTCGTCAGGAAGCCAACGTTGCAGCCGGTGCCGTCGGTATCGGTGGGAAGGCCGGCATCGGTTTCGGCATGGCGGTTAACATCGTCGGCGGTGACAGCAAGGCGCTGATCGGCAACGACCTGAGCGATGCAGCCGATACCCGCACTACGCTGGTCAAGGTCACTGACCTGACGGTGGATGCGCAGCGGTTGGAAAATGTGAATAGCCACGCCTTCGGAGCGGGTATTTCTGCTGGCTTTGGCGGGGCGGCAATGATTGATGTCACCGAGTTCCGCGGCGAGACGCGTGCAGGCATCTTTGGCAAGCCCGGCGGTGGCGGCTTTACTACCCGTGTTCGTGGCAAGAACGGCCTCCAGGCGGCTTCTAGCGTCACCCTCAGCGCCCAGGAAATTCTTGACGCGAGGCAGTTTGCCCTGGGTATCGGCGTAGGCGCGAAGGTGGGCGTTGGCGTCGTTGCCAACGTGGTGTTGGGCCGCAGTCAGGTGTACAGCGAAGTGGTGGGTGGTGATATCAAGGCCACGCTGCTGGATATCGATGCCACCTCTCAGCGCCAGTCCGACCTGACCAGCATCGCCGGCGCGGGCGGAGTAGCCAGCGCAGCCATCAGTATTGGTGTCGCTTTGTTTGGTCAGGGTGACAGCACAGCTGATGATGGCACCAATGCCGAAGACGAGTTTGATGCCTCACGGGTTGTTGCCAATACGGTACTGCAAACCGACACGACCAGTTTCAACAGTCACCTGTCCAGCGATGATCTGGCCGCCATGGGTACTGATGCCGGCTCGACCCTGCAGCGCACGGCAGCGCCCGCTTCTACCACGACCACCGATGCCGGCAAGTCACTGAAGTTGTCCGGTGAAAATGTTACTGCGGCGCGAATTTCCGGCGGCGTGATTGATGTTGATAGCCTGAATGTGAACAGCCGCGCCCTGCTGCACGTCAATCAACTGCTCGGCGCCGCACAGGTATCGGCAGTGGGTATTGCCGGGGTGATTGGCATTACCCGCATGTATGACATGAGTATTGCCACGGTCGACAGCAGCGTGACGGCCGACAACGTGGTGGTGGGCGCCACGGTCGAGAATGTCTCCGACGAAGATGCTGCCGGCGAATCGAAATCGGTGGTGATCGGGCTGGGCGGCGTCAGTGTGGTGGTCAACTACGTCGATATCCGCTCGGCAAACCGAGTGGTTGCAGGTGTTACCGCCGCCAGCGGTTCGGATACCGGCGACCTGATCGTCACCGCGGCCGATACCACGGAGCTGCGCATTGGTGATGTCGATCCTGGCCGCCCCGATGCGGCTACGGACGGTTCGATGAATGTGAATCTCGGTAGCGCCGCGATTGGCGTCAGTTTTGGCTATGTGGAGAAGGCCAGCGAAGTAGACGCCTGGCTGGGTAAGGCCGGCAGGCTGGTCGACGGCTATGACAACATGACTGTCAGCGCCAACAGTTCGGGTATGGTCAAGAGCACGGCATTTTCCTTGGCCGGTGGCATTGGTGCCGGTATCCAGGGCGTGGTGACCGACGCCAACGACGACTCCCACGCCGATGCCACCCTGTTTGGCACCATCGGTACCGGCAGCGGACTGGTCAATGTGTCTGCGCAGGTAGTGCCGGAACTCTATTCGAGCGCCTACGGTGTGACCGTATCCGGTGGCTACTCCATGGGCGGCTCCTTCGCCTATGCCATGACCGAGGCCGAAGCACGGGCTAGCGTCGCTGATGGCGTCACCTTCACCGGCAGCGGTAATGTCCTGGTGCGCAGCGAAACCGGGAATGGATCGGATGCCGATTACGAGACCGCGCACGCCGCGGCCTTTGCTGCTTCCGGCGGCTTGATGTTGGGGGTAGCTGGCACCGAGGCCCGCGCGAGCAATAATGCGCAGTCGATTGCCAGTGTGGGCGACTATGTCACGATTCCGGACGCCGACTTTGAAGTCTATGCCCGGCATACCGGGGTGCAGATCGCAGATGCCGATGGCTTCTTTGTCGGTGCCTTTGCCGGCGGTTACCAGGTAGGCCTGGCCGAGTCCTTCAGTTCGACTCGCGTCGAGTTCGGCAAGGATCCCAACGCCACGCTTGAGCGCACGGGCGATCTGATCCTGGATGCCAGCAGCCAGAATGAAAACCAGGCATTCACCACCGCCGGTGGTGGCGGTTTTGTGTCCGGGAGTGCGGCTGAAGCCGTGGTCGAGGCCGGTGACCACGCCAACGGCAATTACGCTGCCGCAGTGCTGGTGGATGACTGGTTCAGCGGGTACCGCGCGGTACCCATTGACGCGGGTAACGTGATTATCCGCGCAAGTAATGAAGTCCATTTCTTTGCCGGCACAGACTCGACCACAGTCTCGGTGGTGGGCGGGTCAGGCGCAGAGTCCGATGTCGAGGTCGATACCAACGTCAAGGTGGTCCTGGGCAAGAATGTCAGCCTGAATGCGCTGGACATTGATGTTGCAGCACTCAACCAGGCCAGGCAGATACAAACCCCTTGGGATACCAGCTACACCTCCAGCGTTTACGGCGCAGGTGGTGGCGGTGCGAACGGTACCGCTGCGCTGTCGACACAGAACCTCAAGAACCTGCGCGCGGCGGTAGAGATTGGCGAGAACGCAGTGCTGCGAATCTCCGATCTAGCCTGGATGTACGACGGCTATCGCAATGGCATTACCCTGGATGCGGGCACCGAGTTCTTCGTCTACGACAAGGCCGTGATCGAAGTGGGTGGAGCCTTGCAGGGCGCTGGCGCGGAGTCGAATGTTGATGTACAGGCGCGGAACCAGGTGACCCTGGCTGATGGTGTGGCGCTGCGCAACGCCTGGGGCAAGATAGGTCTGGGTACCTATTCCCGGGGCAGTGCCGCGGCGGAAGCCAATGTCAGCGTCTGGGCCGTGGCGGGGGTCGCCGGTGGCGTGTCGGATGTGCATATCGATGTCGCTAACAGCGTGACGCTGGGCAACAGCGTTGTGATTGATGCCTACGATCAGATCAGCCTCTTTGCCGGTCGTGGTTCTGACGGTCTGAACCAGAACCAACTGGTGGCCGACGCCCGCAGCAATATCTACAACTGGACCGCGGTGCCGATCCCTGCCGGGAATGATGCCGAGGGCGACATCGTGCTGAACAACCGGGTGTCGTTTGGCGACAACTTTGCCATCGGCAGCGATGGCCATGTGGCTATCGGCGCAATCGAGGGCGCCCTCAGTGCTAGGGGAACGGGCGTCGAGAAAAACCCCTACCTTGAGCTGTTCAGCACGGAGAACACCTTCGGCTCCAGCAACAAGACGGTAAGCAATGTACTCAATTTTGCTGGCAGCGGCAGCGTTACCGCAGGCCAGTACGCCTACCAGTCGGTGAGTATCAACCAGGCGGGCGGTATTACCCGCCAGCTCTATCGCTATGGCTCAGCCGAGCAGCAGGCGGCCAAGTACTCATCGCGGGCCGAACTGCAGGTCTACATTGACGACCTGAATGCACAAATTGCCGAACTGCAGGCCTGGAACACCACTGAGGTGGTGACCGATGGCACCACACTCGCTGATGGCAACGGCGCAGCGACCGGCACCAGCACGGGCACAGACAGCACGGGTGTGACCAGTGTCGGCAGCAATCCCTATGCTAACGAGATCAACGAGCTGCAGACCCAGGTGGTGCTGCTGTCGGCTATTGTCAACGACTTCTCACCGCAGGAAAACTTCGCGATCAAGGTGGCCGACGTCCGGGCCTCGGCGGGCAATGTCAGCCTGACTGCCGGTGCCATCAACATGGCTGCTGGTGTGACGCCGACCTTTACTGCCAAGGGCAACGCGAGCATCACGATCGACAATCTGTCTGATCGTCACCTGATGCTGGCGAATCTGGAGATAGCCAACCAGACCGGAGGCAATGTATTCGTCAACGGCGGTGCCAATCTGGGCAGCGCCTTTATCGACGAGCAAGCGGGCAGTCGCTCGGGGATATACGTCAATCATGCCCCCACCGGGGCGAACTTCAAGAGTGCCGACGTTATCGTCAACGGCAATCTGACCAACCTGCTGTCCAGCGTGAATATTGCGGTGGCCGAAGGCGACCTGATTCAGCAGGCGCTGATTCAGGCAAATGCGGTCAATCTGAACGTGGACAACGGCAGCCTGCTGCTGAATAACCCGAATCTCGAACAGACCTATGGCCGCGACCCTGACGCACTGGTCAATTACACGCGCCAGTGGAAGCCCTCCAGCGCCACGGATTTTGTCCAGTTCTATCTCAACGACAAATATTCCACAGCGATAAACGCCACTGGTGCCGCTGCATTCAATGACTGGTTTACCGGTCGTGCGCTGAGCATCGGTGGTATTCAGAATCCCTACTACCAGTCGGCAGCCTACGGCTACGACGAGATGAACATCTACTTCAACTGGGGCTTCAGCGATTCCGCGGAATACAACGGGGCCAATCCGGTAGTGTTCCTCATGGCCTCGGGCGACAGCTCGCGCGGTGGCCAGTTCTGGAAATTCCGGCCGGTCCTTGATTACCAGAACAAGCTGACCAAGACCGCCAGCTACGCCGAGGTGAAAAAACAGCTGGGCTCCACCGGCACCTCGATCATCTCCAACAAGGTGATCATCAATGCCAAGCGGCTGGACATCAACGGCGCCATCGTTGTGGGTACGGACAACAGCTGGTCGGTCGACGTGGGTTCGGGGTTCGATAGCAAGATCCAGCAGTTTGTTCAGGATGCCGGTCTGTCTGCGGGCGACAGCGTCAACCTGACCGCCGGAGAAACCAAGACCCTCCGCGTGCGCAATCCGGATTATCAGCCCTATCCCTGGCTGGCGAATTACAGCCCGTTCTATTATCAGATCAAGAACTATACGTTCGATATCGCCAACACGGCGGGCACCTCGGATATCAAGCTGAAGTACGACGTTGGCTCAGGCACCCTGGGAATCGACGACGTGCCGGTCAGCGGCGGTGGCTATGTGGCCATCCGGGCGGCTATCTCTTCGACCGGGGCGGACGGCAAGATCATCGTCAAGGACGGACTAGGTCAGATCGACATCAACAACGACTCCAATACTCAGCTGAATATTGGCCGGTTGAGCGCCGGAGATGACGCCACAGGTGTGATTCGCATCACTGACCTGAACAAGTCGAGCACGGTGTCACAATGGTATATCCACAACCCGGGCAGTCAGATCAGCCAGTATCAGACCGATGCCTGGGCGGTATCGCACCTTGACCCCGAGTCGTCGATATTCCGGGGCAACTTCGGCGGGACCGGCACCACCTCGAGCGTGAGCTACAACCCGCTCGCCGGGCAGCTGTACTACATACGCGAAGGGGCTACCGTCGGCCGATCCTATACGCGGCCGGCAGACGGCTACCTGTCGAAGTACCCGACCACGGTCGGCGACTGGGTATACACCACCGACTGGAATACCGAGACGAGCTACTTCACCAGCTGTGCGCTCAAGCCTGAAGCATGCTCCGGCGGCGTCGCTGCGCAATACCTGAAGCAGACCTATGACTACGGCAGCCAGTCCACCACGGGCTTTGGCTGGAATATCAGTTACAGCGCCTACTACGGCAGCGGTCTGACCAACGCGGATCCCTTCGTGCGCATTCCGACGCGAATGGATATGGATGCCCATACCTTCGTGAAGGCAGATCACTCGATCCTCTTCCAGTTCAACGGTGTGGCGGAAGGCAATATCGACATTGACTCCCGTGCCCCGATTCAGCTGACCGGTAACATCTACAACCCCAGCGGCAGGAGTAGTATCGTTACCGATGCCGACTTCAGCGCATCCAGTGCGTCCTCCATCACCTCCGGCATCACGCGTATTCGTGCTAATGGCGACATCGGAACCGCGGGTAACTCCCTGTCGATCACCACCAACGAACTCTCCCTGCAATCCGACAACGGCTCGCTGGCTTTCAACGCCACGGCCATGGGCTCGGCGCTGACTGTCGACACGCTGTCGGCCCGGTACGGTCTGGTCGGAACGGCGGATAAAGACATTGTCGCCAAGGATGGCAACACGCTGATCTCGGCCAACACCATCGATCTCAGCAGTCTGTCGGGCAGTATTGGTAGCCTGGGTACGCTGGGCGATCCGGCCACTTACAACTTCGTCAATATCGCCTCCACCGGCGCCGTTTCACTGCGAGCGGCCAACGACATCGTGGTGTCTCAAGCCACAGGTGATCTGCAGGTTGAGCGCATCGAGGCGAACGATAACGTCGTGCTTCGACTGGGCAATGGCAGCCTGACCAATGCGCTGGGGCAGCAACAGAAGTCGGAGCAGGAGCTGGCTTACGAGGCTTCAGTCTGGGATTCCCTGAATCTGCTCGATGGCACTGCTGGCGAGCGGGCCGTAACGGCCTATGAAAACCAGTTCAACAGCAAATACCACACCTACTGGATGCTCAGGCAGCGTTTGGCCGATGCCAGTGACAGCGGTTTTGCGATTGACGCTGTGTACCTGGATGCCATGAAGATTCGCTACGGCACTACAGACGTTGCGCAACTGACCGCCAAGGTCAAGGCTGAATATCAGGCCCTGGACGCCTGGTTTATTGACCAGGTGGCCACGCCGGACAGTTACGCCAACGTGGCCGATGCGATCGGCAAGGAACAGAAAGGCACGCTGGTTGGCTATGATTATGGCGCGCTGTTAACCAGTGCCTACGACGACAGCTTCCGGCTGGAGATTGATAAAGCAAGCAGCCGATACGCCAGGATGGTGGAAGGCTCTACCTGGAAGCAGAGCCAGCTGGATATCAGTATTTCTGCTGCGGCATTGAGCGCCGACGCGTCGGGGCAGCTGACCGATCGCGAGGCCAATATCGTCTCCTCGAACATTGATCTGCAAGCCAACAGCGGCAGCGTTGGCAAGAATCTGGCCGATCTGGTCTTCAGTGTGCCGCGTGACAACACGGCCACGATCACCAACGAGCAAAAATCTGCACTGCTGTCGGCGGGCCCGGGGGATATTTCCACCGTGGTGACCGATAACACGGTCACCCTGACCGTCAAGCAGGTGGATCCGATCAAGGTTGATACCTCCGGTGCGCTCAATGTCGCCGCGCGGGGTGCCATCTTTATCGAATCAGCCTCCTCTCTGACCGTGGGTGAAATAGCCTCCACCGATGAAGACGTGCGTCTGATCGTGGATGGGGCCATCGCTGCACAGGCCGGGGTCAATAACATCAAGGCGCGCGATCTGTACCTGGCCAACACCCAGGGTGATATCGGTTCGGCGGCCCAGGCCATGAACCTGCAACTCTCGGGTGCCTTGCGTCAGGCGGCCTCCGCTGGCGGTCTCTATCTCAAGCACAGTGGCGGTAACCTGCGGGTCGGCTCAGTGGCTGCCGGCGGTACGCTCTCGTTGACCAATGATGGCGATATTCTCGGCTACGATGCCAACCACTTCCTGCAGGGCGCGGGTATTGCGCTCGACGCAGACAGTGGCGACCTCGGCAGCTCAGCGGCTCGGTTGAACGTCAAGCTGTCCGGTGCGGATCAGCTGACCGTGAAGTCAGCCAACGGCTGGCTGGATGTGCGCGATACCACGCGGTTTGCGCTGGGCAGGGTGGTGGTCGATCAGCGCTTTGATCTGAGCTCGGTTGGCGCGGTGGATCTCGCCGGCGATATCACCTCCGGCAGTCTCGGCCTGGATCTGGGGAGCACGCTGGATGCTGGCGGAAGCTCGCGCATCGACGTGACAGAGGATCTGACAATAGCGGCCGCCGGCATCCAGCTGACGCCGGTGGTAATCACTGCCGGCGCAGCAACCCTGCAGGCAAGGGCGGGTGCGCTGGGTATCGGTGCCCTCAACACAACCAACGGCGACCTGGCTTTGCTGGCCACTGGCGCGCTGAGTACGGCAGGCGCAGTGGATGTAAAAGGCGCGCTGGTCGCCGATGCCCAGCGCATCAGCATGGGTAGCGGCTCTTCCTGGCAGGGCACGGGCAAGGCAACGCTGACGGCTATAGAGGGACTTTCACTGCAGGCGCTTGGCTTCGGCGGCGATCTGGATGTCGACTCGAGCACGGGCAATGCGGTCTTCGCCGGTCCGGTGAGCGCCCAGGCTATCGACGTACTCACCGCCACCGGCATTGAAGCGCAATCAACCGTGACAGGTCGCTCGCTGCTGCTCAATGGTGGTGCCGGCGATCTAGTGGCCGGGAGTGCCGCGCGTCTGACCTCGACTACCGGCAGTATCGCACTCAGCGGTAGCGGCATTGCACTGGATGCACAGTCGCAGATCAGCAGTGCCGGTGATCTCGATATTGTCAGCCGCACAGGTGATGTGGTGCTGGGCCGCGCGACGGCTGGCGGGCGAGTCACAGTCAACAGTGCAGGCAGCCTGTTGCTCAACAGGGCAGTCGCCAGCACGGATGACCTGGATTTGCGTGCCGTTGGGGCCATTTCCGTGGCCGACGGTGCGCTGGTCGCATCCGCTGCCAAGGCCGATGTGCACGGGGCCAGTATGTCGATGGGCGCGGGCTCACGCCTCGATTCGGCCGGTCAGATGCACATTTCGACCACGGGCGACATGCAACTGGCGGCCCTGCAGACCGACTGGGACGGTACCGACGCGGTTCGCCTGATCAGTGGTGGCAATATTGTCGGCCGCACTGACACCCCTGTGCACCTGCGCGCTACCGGCGCCAATGCCCAGGGCAGCATCAGTGCCGTGACCGGTATTGGTGATCCGCTGGTAATCGATATGCCCTGGCTGTCGGCAGAAACCCTGAACGGCGATATCAATATTGTCGCTGAACAGGGCCTCTATTCACCCTTCCTGCGGGCCCGTAATGGCAATGTCACCCTGCGCGTGGATGGCAGCCTGACCTTCGGTGAGCTGATCGGTAATCCCTACCTGTGGGTAGATGGCGCCCTGGACGGTGATCTGATTGTCATGCAGCAAGGCAAGCTGGCGTCGAGCCAGGGCCTGAATGTGCGACAGATCGAGCTCAATGGCGGTGGGCCTCTGGTACTGGAGGCGCCGACTATTGATGTCGGAGTGGACAGCAAGGGCGCCGCCGATACCTTCATTACTCTTAGCGGATTCGAGGGCGGCATTGCCGACCGGATCAATGTGCAGGTGGTCAACACCGGCAAACTTAATGTGGCGGGTTACAGATCCAGTACGGGATCGTTGAGCGTGGACGGCGAGCTGAATCTGGATGAAGCGCTGGTGGTCCGGAGCCTGGCAATCAGAACGGCCGGCCTGACGCTGGACATGAACAATTACGACCCCCGCCCACTGAATGTGAACGGCCAGCTGATGTCGCCGGACGCGGTGTTCTGGCTGGATACGCTGGGCTTTGAACTGCGCACCAATGCACTGCCAACGCGCTATGCCGATCCACTGGTGATGTTCCTGTACAAGCCGGGCGTGCCGCAGGATCTGCAGGTGCTTGCCTTCCAGCGCCTGAGTGCCGAGTACAACATGCTGACCCGGCTCAACGACTCCCAGTTCTGGGAGGCGGGCCTCGGCATGCCCGGGTTCCCGAATACGGCGACCTACCAGAGCCCGATGACACCTGGCTCAGGATCGGTCAATACGGGTGAGCCCGGGGTTGACCAGGGCGTTGATCTGCCGCCGGCAGATGAGGAGTTGCTGGAAATTTCGTCCAGATAACCAGCCGATCACGGATGGCCGTTTCACAACCAGGAATATCGAATGAATTATTGGCGTCTAAGTTGGCAGGTGATCTTACTCAGCATGCTCATTCCGAGCGTCCAGGCTCAGACCCTGTCGGGGGTAGCTGATCCTGCCGGGCGGGAAAGGGAATTGCTGCGCCGGGAGCAGAACCTGCAGGAACGCAGGCAGTTGCAGGAGCGTGAAGAGTCGCCGATTGCGCCCGAGGTTAGCGATACGCCCGATGAGGGGCCCGCGTTTATCCTCAATAGCGTGCGTTTTACCCAGTCGGAGTTGCTCTTGGCTGAGGAGCTGAGAACCATTGTGCTGCCCTACCTGGGTCAGCCCACGCAGTTATCCGATCTGAACCGGATGGTTACCCAGATCAACGCCGCCTACAGGGAAAAAGGCGTTTATACCGCGACGGCACTGCTGCCCAGGCAGTCCATAACGGATGGGGTGGTGGTTATTCGCCTGGTGGAAGGCAAGCTGGGCGAGATGGTGATCGAAGGCAACACCTACCTTGACGAGCCCTATGTGCGGGAGTGGGTGCCCTTTGCGGCCGACGAGACGCTGGTGGACATGAACGCCCTGGAAAGCAATATCCTGGAGTTCAACCGGGTCAACGATGCGCGCCTGCAGGCCGAGTTGCGCGCCGGCAAGGACTTCGGGCTGACGGATATTGTCGTGGCCGTGGATGAGCCCTTGCGCAACACAGTCCAGCTGTTTGTCGACAACTATGGTTATGAAAGCTCCGGGGTGGCCGAAGTGGGCGCAATCTATCGCCGTCAGGGGGTCTTCACCGGCAATGACCGCGGCCTGTTGTATGCGCTCGCGTCGGCAGGTAACCAGTCCGTTACCGCCATCTATAGCGCACCGGTCAAAGCCAGCCGCTGGCGCCTGGGTGGCAGTCTCGCCGTCAACCAGTCAGAGGTGACCGAGGGCGATTTCGAGGATCTCTCGGTAGAGGGCGATTCAACCAGTATCACCCTTGATGCGTCCTGGCTCGCCATCTCGTCCAATCATTTCTGGCTTAACGCGCTTGGCTCGGCGATGTATTCGAGCTCTGCGACCTCGGTGCTCGGGGCGGACATCAGTGACTACACCATCAGCAAGCTGAGTTCCGGTGCGCAAATGACCTGGCTAGGTTCTGGCTGGCAGATTTCAGCCCGGCAACTGGTCGGTTGGGTGAACGCGCAGAACCGCGCCGCCACTGACGGAGACTCGAGCTTCGCGGTGTTGAATGGCGATGCGAGCGCCTATTACCAGTACGGCCAGTCCGACTGGTACGGGTTGGCGCAGATGGATTATCAATACACCAATGAAGAGGCGCTACCCGGCGCTGTAGCCTATTCCATCGGCGGGCCGACATCGGTGCGTGGTTACGCGCCAGGGCTTATCAGCGGTGACTACGGCATCCAGACCAGTCTCGAAACCCACTACAGTGGCATGAGCGCACTGGGCGGTGATCTCGATCCCTTTGTTTTCTATGATTTTGGCACGGTGCTCTCGAAGAACCCTTCCCAGACAGCCCAGGCGGTGGGTGTGGGCCTTGGCTGGACGGGTGTAAAGGGCTTCTCGGCCAATATGACCTATGCCAATGCTCTGGACGATGTTCTGCCCGACCAGGATGACTGGGTCCTTTACGCCCGTTTGAGTTGGGAGTGGGGCAGGTAACAGCGCTGCGCTGAATCTGCCCGCCCTGGCGGCTAGGGATTGAGTCTCGGCCGGGTCACCCGGTCCACCAGATAGACCAGCCCGTGGTAGTCGATGCCGCCATGCTGGCTCAGACCAATCTCGCAGGTACGGCTGGTGCTGATGCCTTCTCCGCAGTATTGCACCGCGTCCCTGAGGTTACGCAGGGCATGGGCGTTCAGCTCCGGTGTGCTGAAACCCTTGTCGCCGGCAAAAGCGCAGCAGTGGATACCCTCGGGAATCACTACCTCGTTTGTGCAGCGCCGGACGATATCGATCAGACCCTCGGCTTCGCCCAGGTGCTGGGTGCTGCAGGTCACGTGCACTGCGATGGGCGCCTGTTGTGGCGTGAAATCCAGGCGCTGTAATAGGTGCTCGCGGATAAAGCGTACCGGATCATAGACATCCAGCCGCGGATCGGCGCCCTCCTGCAGCAGGCTCAGGGTGCAGGGCGAGGTGTCACAGTAGACCGGGTCCAAACCGCCACGGCTGGCTTCGAGCAGGGCGGCTATCAGTTCCTGCCTCTTCCGCTCGGCCTGCTCGGCATAGCCCTTGGAAGCAAAGGGCTGACCGCAGCACAGGCTATCCAGTGCCGCAGGAAGCACCACCTGGTAGCCCGCCTTTTCCAGTAGCAGGCGCGTCTTGTCCATCAACGGCACCTGCTCGGCATCCGTCGCCGCCGGGCCCATGGCGCGGGAAACACAGGCGGCCAGATACACCACCCTGGGTCGCGAGTCGTCGTTAGTGACGGGCAAGCGCATGTGCCGGGCCGGTTCCGGCATGGCTGGCGTCCATTGCGGAACGCGCCCGCGGCTGGCCTTGCTCAGGGCGGCCGAGGTGCGGGCCAGCAATGGCGCGCCCAGGGTCGCACGGGCGCCGCTGGCCAGATAGAGCATGGCGCGGCTGGCGCCGACTGCGGCACGGAAGTGGTCTGCCAGCAGGTTGGCGGTGCGCACACTGTTCGCGTCCCGTGCGCGCAACTTGCGCACCAGATCGCCGGTATTGATGCCCACCGGACAGCGCTGGGCGCACAGGCCGGTGGCGGCGCAGGTATCGATGCCCTGGTAGCGGTAGTCACGTTCCAGCGCAGTGGTATCGATACCGGCGCGTTTCTTCGCCTGGATATCACGCCAGATCACGATGCGCTGGCGCGGGCTCAGGGTAAGCCCCTGTGACGGGCAGACCGGCTCGCAGAAACCGCACTCGATGCACTTGTCGACTATCTCCTCGGCGGCGGGCAGCGGCTTGAGGTGTTTGAGGTGAATCTGTGGATCCTCGCTGAGCACCACATCGGGGTTGAGAATGCCCTGGGGGTCGAGCAGGCGCTTGATCTGCCACATCAGCTGATAGGCGTCGCTACCCCATTCCAACTCGACAAAGGGGGCCATGTTACGGCCGGTGCCGTGTTCGGCCTTTAGCGAGCCGCCGAATTCCACTGCGACCAGTTGCGCTACGTCGTGCATGAAGGCTTCGTAGCGGGCCACCTGGGCCGGATCGTCAAAACCCTGGGTGAAGACGAAATGCAGATTGCCCTCAAGGGCGTGGCCGAAGATGATTGCCTCGTCATAGCCATGGCGCTCGAACAGCTCGATCAGGCGGTTGACGCCCTGGGCCAGTTGTTCGATGGGGAAGGTCACGTCTTCGATGATCACCGTGGTGCCGGTCTGACGCACTGCACCCACGGCAGGGAAGGTGTCCTTGCGGATCTTCCACAACTGATTGTAGACCAGCGGGTCTTCACTGAACTCCACGCATTTTTCCAGCGCGAAGTCGGCGATCGAGGCCATGATCAGCGCCAGTTGTTCATGCAGTAGGGACTGGCTGGCGGCACGGGATTCGATCAGCAGCGCGCAGGCGTTTGCCGAAAGGTCCTTCACCCAGGTGGGCATGCCCGGCTGGTTTTCCACCGAGCGCAGGCTGCGCCGGTCCAGCAGCTCGACTGCCGAGACCGGCTGCGGCTTGAGCACGGTCACCGCGCGGCAGCAGCTCTGCACATCGGGAAATATCAGCAGGGCGCTGGCTTTGAATGGATAGTCCGGAACGGTGTTGTAGGTCACCGCGCTGATGAAGCCCAGGGTGCCCTCGGAGCCGACCATCAGGTGGCTGAGAATATCCAGTGGCTGGTCGAAATCGACCAGGGCATTGAGCGACAGTCCGGTGGTGTTTTTCAGGCGGTACTTGTGCCGGATACGGTCGGACAGAGCCGTGTCGGCCCGGGTGCGCCGGCCCAGCTCACCCAGTTGCTCGAGCAGCGATGCATGGCTGGACTCGAAGGCCGCCACGCTCTGCGCATCCTCGGTATCAAGCACGCTGCCATCGGCCAGCACCAGACGGATGCCTGCCAGGGTGTGATAGGTATTCTGCGCGGTGCCGCAACACATCCCGCTGGCGTTGTTGGCGACAATGCCGCCGATCTTGCAGGCATTGATCGACGCCGGGTCGGGGCCGATCTTGCGCTGGAATGGCAGCAGCACCGAGTTGGCATGGGCGCCGATCACGCCCGGTTGCAGGCGGATCTGCCGACCCTCGTCGCGTACCTCGCGGGCGCCCCAGTGGTCGCCCAGCACGATCAGCAATGAGTCGGAAATCGCCTGACCGGACAGACTTGTGCCCGCGGCGCGGAAGGTCACCGGCACCCGATGGCTGCCCGCCAGTTGCAGCAGTTGCACCACCTCCTGTTCCGACTCGACGCGCACCACCAACTTGGGTATCAGCCGGTAAAAGCTGGCGTCGGTGCCGAACGCCAGCGTCGAAAGCGGGTCATCAAAACGCCGCTCCTTCGGCACAATGTCCTGTACGGCAGTCAGAAAGGCGGCGGGCAGACTCATGGCGACTCCGGATTGGGTGGGTGGCAGCTCAGTGGCCCAGTTCGCGGACCAGCGAATCGGCGCTGATCTCGCTGATGGTCTTGGCACCCGTCAGTACCATGGCCACGCGCATCTCCTTGTCGATCAGCTCCAGCAGATTGCTCACACCCGCGCCGCCAGCGGCGGCCAGCGCATAGATATAAGCACGCCCGAGCATCACGGTGTCGGCTCCCAGGGCCAGCATGCGTACCACATCCAGACCAGTGCGTACGCCTGAGTCGGCCAGTATGGTCAGATCGCCCTTTACTGCATCGGCGATCGAGGGCAGGGCGCGGGCGCTGGACAGGGCGCCATCGAGCTGCCGCCCACCGTGGTTGGAGACGACGATGCCGTCGGCACCAAAACGCACTGCATCGCGGGCGTCTTCCGGATCGAGAATACCCTTGATGACCATCGGGCCGTCCCAGAATTCACGAATCCACTCCAGGTCCTTCCACGAAATCGAGGGATCGAAATTCTCGCCCAGCCAGCCGATGTAATCGGCCAAGCCGGTGGGGTTGCCACGGTAGGTCGAGATATTACCCAGGTCGTGGGGGCGGCCAAGCAAGCCCACGTCCCAGGCCCAGGCCGGGTGCGTTGCCGTCTGCAGCATGCGGCGCATGGGCGCGTTGGGGCCGCTCATGCCGGAATGCGCATCACGGTAGCGGGCACCGGGCACCGGCATATCCACGGTAAACACCAGGGTGGTCACACCGGCCGCCTTGGCGCGCTCAAGTGCATTCTTCATGAAGCCCCGGTCCTTGAGCACATACAGCTGGAACCACATGGGCCGGTCGATGGCCGGCGCCACTTCTTCGATAGGGCATACCGAAACGGTGGACAGGGTAAAGGGAATGCCCTTGGCCGCTGCCGCCTTGGCTGCCTGCACCTCGCCGCGCCGGGCATACATGCCGGTCAGCCCCACCGGTGCCAGCGCCACTGGCATGGCCAATGTCTCGTTGAACAGTCGGGTCTCCAGGCTCAGTTCCGACATGTTGCGCAGCACGCGCTGGCGCAAGGCGATACCGGACAGGTCCTCGACGTTGCGTCTTAAAGTGTGCTCGGCATAGGAGCCACCATCGATGTAGTGGAACAGGAACGGCGGCAGTTTGCGTTGGGCTGCGGCGCGGTAATCGGTGGAGGCGGAAATGATCATGGGCATCACTCTGAAACGGCAGAAGACGGGAAAAACCGGACGGTCGCATGGACTGCAACCGCTCCGGTCAACGCGTTACGGGTGGCGGTCAACCAACCACCAGCGGGTCACTCACACCCAGTACGTACACGGCGAACAGGGCAATCAGACCGGTGAAAAGCACATAGTACAGCGTCGGCCATACGGTCTTGCGCAGGATGCTGCCCTCGCGACCCAGCAGACCGACCGTGGCGGAAGCGGCAACCACGTTGTGAATCGCGATCATGTTGCCGGCCGCTGCGCCAATCGCCTGTACCGCGACAATCAGGGCGCTGGAAATGCCCAGGCTGTTGGCCACACCAAACTGGAACTGGCTGAACATCATGTTGCTGACGGTATTGGAGCCGGCAATGAACGCGCCCAGGGCGCCGATGCTCGGTGCCAGCAGCGGATAGATGCCGCCCACACTGTCGGCGACCCACAGCGCCATCAGGATCGGCATGCTCGCCAGATCCCCATCGTTGACGCCGGAGTTGATCAGTATGCGCACCATGGGCACAGTAAACAGCAGCACAAAGCCAGCGCTCAGCAGCACGCCCGAGGATTCCTTCACGGCAGCGCCCAGCTCACGCGGCTTCATGCCGTGCAGGAAGAAGGTAGCCAGCACCACCGCGACGAGAATGCCGCCTGGCAGATACAGGGGCATGAAGTTGGCGCTGACGCCAGTCTCACCCAGCAGGTCGGGGAAGTTGAGCATCACTGCCTTGAGGCCGGCGCTCACCTCGGGAACCACACGGCTGACCACCAGTAACAGACCGACCAGCACATAGGGCAACCAGGCGCGGAAGCTGCTCATGGATTTGGCGGTCAACTGGTCCAGCTTCATCTCGACGGTACCCAGCCACTCGCTCGGCCAGTCCTTTGCCGGGGCGAAATCCCAGGTAGTCTTGGGTAACAGAAAGCCCTTGCGTGCCGCGGTGGTCACAATCGCCAGGCCGATCAGCCCGCCACCCAGTGAAGGAAACTCCGGACCCAGGAAAATGCCGGTAGCTGCATAGGGCAGGGTAAAGGCCAGACCCGCAAACAAGGCAAACGGCAATACTTCGAAGCCCGCCTTCCAGCTCTTGTCGGTACCAAAGAAACGCGTGAGCATCAGCACCATGATCAGGGGCATCGCTGTGCCGACGATCGCATGGATGATGGCAACCTCGCTGGTGATCAACTGCAGAAACTGCGCCCATGAAGAACCCTGCTCGAGCAACTGCGCACCGATCACGGCTGAATCCAGACCGGTACTCACACCCACCACAATGGGCGTACCCACTGCGCCAAAGGATACCGGTGTGCTTTGCACCAGCATGCCCATGAGCACGGCGGCCATCGCCGGAAAGCCGATCGCGACCAGCAAGGGTGCGGCAATCGCCGCGGGTGTGCCAAAACCCGAAGCGCCCTCGATAAAACAGCCAAACAGCCAGGCGATGATGATTGCCTGAATGCGGCGGTCTGGACTGATGGTGGCAAAGCCCGCGCGAATCGCGGTGATACCGCCCGAGTGCTTGAGAGTGTTGAGCAGCAGAATCGCGCCGAAGATGATCCACAGTAGCCCGATGGTGATCACCAGGCCCTGAAGGGTAGAAGCCAACACACGATTGAAGCTCATGTCCCAGGCAAACAGGCCTACGGCAGCGGTGACCAGGTACACCAGTGGCATGGCTCGCCTGGCGGGCCAACGCATACCTACCAGCAAAATAGCTGCCAGTAGAATCGGGGAGAACGCCAAAAGAGCGAGGAGTCCGGTAGACATGGTGAATCTCCGCTCAGAGTTGTGTGGGGCGGCAGAGCAGAGCCACATCACGACAGGGGTGGATGAATACGATCGGCATATAGACCTCAGTCATTGTTCGAATTATTGTGGGGCTGCATGATTGGTATTACCAATTTACAATGCGTAGCGTTCAGACTAAGAGTCTGATCCCGGGGTGTCAATCTGCCGGGGCTACAACTTTGGTCGCAGGGCGCAGGATGGAAAGCGTGTTGTGAGCGCTTCAGCGGCTGGTTAGACTGACTCGTTAGCGTGCAGCAGAGCGCTTGGCAAGGTGGCGAGAGGGGTGGGAGAAAAACATGGGTTTTGGTCAGATACGAGCACGCCGTTTGTCGGATGACATTGTCACCAAGCTTGAGGGCATGATCCTCGAAGGTACGCTCAAGGCTGGCGAGCGCCTCCCGGCGGAGCGGGTACTGGCCGAACAGTTTGGTGTCTCGCGGCCATCCCTTCGTGAAGCGATTCAGAAACTGGCGGCCAAGGGGCTTTTGGTCAGCCGCCAGGGCGGCGGCAATTATGTTGCCGAATCCCTGGGATCGACCTTCAGCGACCCCCTGTTGCCCTTGCTCGAAGACAACCCCGAAGCCCAGCGCGACCTGCTCGAGTTTCGGCATACCCTTGAAGGATCCTGCGCCTTTTATGCTGCCCAGCGAGCCACCGAGCCGGACCGCCAACGTTTGACCGAGGCGTTCGAGGCGCTGCAGGACTGCTATTCGCGGGTTGGCGAGGTCAGTCGTGCCGAGGAGGGCGCTGCCGACGCGCGCTTTCATCTGGCTATAGCCGAGGCCAGCCATAACGCTGTGTTGCTGCATACGATTCGCGGGCTTTTTGCTCTACTCAAGCGCAACGTGGTCACCAACATTGGCGGTATGTATGCGCAGCGTACAGAAACCCGCGACATGCTTATGACCCAACACGGCGAGCTGTATCGGGCAATCATGGCTGGCGAGGCGCAGAAGGCGAGAGAGTGTTCTGACCGCCACATCCACTACGTCCAGGAAGTGCTGGCCGACGTGCTGGAAGAAAGTCATCGCGTGGCCCGTGCGCAGCGGCGCCAGAGTCTCTAGCAGCTACCGGCCTTCTTCAGTAGCACCACATTGGCGCAAGGTATCTCGCAGTGCCAGTTGCGCAGCCGGGCAATGGCCTGAAAGGTGGCTTCCCGGTAAAACATCACATGGGTGGGGTCACGTCGATAGTGCCACTTGGCAAAGGCGGCGTCGTCGGTCTGGAACATCGTCATCACCGCGAGCCAGCCGCCCGGCATGAGCAGGCGGTCGAGCAGAGCGAATTCGTCGAAGGGATGATGGAAGTGCTCGGCGACTTCAGTGCAGGTGACGAAGTCATAACGCCGCTCAAGAACCTCAGGGTTATCAAAAAACAGCGGGTCGTAGATGCTCATCTGGTGACCTGCCTCGCTCAGTATCGAGGCCAGGGCCGGGCCGGGTCCGCACCCATAATCCAGGCCAGATTGATCGGGCTCCAGGCGTGCCAGCAGCGGGTCTGCCACCCGCCCGAGGAAACGCCGATAACCAGCATCTTCAACCTCGTTACGGTGCAGCCTGTACTGTTGTTCCGCCACTGAGCCGTCTGGTAATTGGGCGGGATCGAGGAAGGTGACCTCGCAGTGCAGGCATCGCCAGTAGTCCCGTGACTCAACTTGCATGAAGTGCCTGCAATCAGGGCTATGGCAGACAGGGCATGGGAAATCCGCTGGCATTGGTTAATCCACGAAAACAGATGTTGCCGGTTTGAACAGCCGGTGCGGTATCCACCACAGGTAAAATGCCATGCCGAACAGCTCCACCAGAGACTGGAACACGATAACAATCACTGCGGTTTCCCAGCCCGTTGGCAGCGCCAGTGCCAAGGGTAGAACCACAAAGGAATTGCGCGTACCCATGCTGAACGCGAGCGTGCGACCGGAATCCAGGGGTAACCGTAGCCAGCGAGTGAGCCCACGCGCCAACAGGGCAGAAAAAACCAGAAAGCCGACAAAGACCGGAATAACCGCCAACAAAATCGGGCCAGCGGAGATTACCGTGTTGACCTGCGCCGCAGCAATCATGAATACCACCAAACCCAGCAAGGGCACGGGCAACCACGCCAGATGCTCGCGCCAGGCAGCTCGCTCCTCATGCGTTTCCATCCAGCGCTCGGTGATGGCCGCGAGCAGCAATGGCAGGACAATCAACACCAGCGCGGCGGGCAGCATTGTGACGGTGATTTGTGCGGCATCGAGTTGGCTTTTTGGCAGCATGAGCCAGAGGTAGATTGGCAAGAGGAGCAATTGCAGCAGCAGATTCAGAGGTGTGGTGGCAACGGCTTTGGCGGCATTCCCTCGGCCGAGGTGAGTAAAGGTAATGAACCAATCCGTGCAGGGCACCAGCAGCACCAACAAAACGCCCAGCTGCAGCGCTGGATCATCGGGCAACAGCGGCAATATGATCCAGAGCAGTAGCGGGATACATATGAAGTTGCCTAGCACCATGGACACAAGAAAACGTCGGTCTCGGCAAGCCTCCCGCACATGCAGTAGCGGTACTTGCATAAAAGTGGCATATAGCAGCGCTGCCAGAACCGGCCATAGAGACGCTTCAAAAACAGATGCGCTGCTCGGCGCCAGGGTGCCGAGGACCAGGCCACATAGAATGGCGACAACATAGATCCACACCTGGTGGCGTTCCAGAAGGTCCCGGCTCAACAGTGTCGACTCCTGGAATAGAGCATTAAGTGCTCCGGTATGTTTGGGGGTACTCGCGCATGTCAGCCGAATATCGAAGGGTCTCTCTAGTCATATTCGCAGAGTATAAACAGTAGGTCGTCAGGGGAGTGGAAGTATTGCCACAGCAACCCCTGCTAAATCACTTCTGCTTATGCGCCTGTTTACATCGATCAAAACCTGCCCGGCTCCTCTACTATGGCCGTACAAAAATAAAGGGGAGTACGCATGAAAAAATGGATCATCTCTATAGCGTTGCTGCTTGTAGTGGGATGCGGCATTTTCTGGGCGACAGCCGACAAGGATATGCGCAGGCTGATTTTGAGCTTCCCAACCGACGCTAATGTGCTTTTCTGGTCTACAGCGCAGCGCGATGCTGGCTTTCGTGCCCTGGATCGCGTTCCAGCCTTGAGTCAATCCCGGGTCATTGCGGCAGGGGATGATGTATACCCATTGCCTGAGGGCGCGCCGCTGGACATCGGGTTGGATGTGGATGCCTATATGGATTCGCAGCGCGCCGCAGCCCTGGTGATAGTGCAGGGCGGCAAGGTTCGGCTGGAAAAGTACGGGCTGGACTTCGGCCCTGAGGGGCGCTGGACCAGTTTCTCGGTTGCCAAATCCTTTACCTCAACTCTGGTGGGCGCTGCCATCAAGGATGGCTACATCAAGAGTGCCGATGACATGGTGTCGGACTATATCCCTGATCTCAAAGGTTCCGCCTACGATAACGTGACCATCGAGCAACTGCTGACCATGACATCCGGCGTGGCCTGGAACGAGGACTATGCGGACCCGCAATCAGACGTGGCGCTGTTCAACGCTCACAAGGCCGAGCCGGGCGTGGATGTGACCGTGAGTTATATGCGCCAACTGAAAGCAGAGGCTGCGCCCGGCACCAAGTGGGTTTATAAAACCGGCGAGTCCAACCTGATCGGCGTGCTGGCAAGTTCCGCCGCTAACAAAACGTTGTCTGAATACCTGTCCGAGAAAATCTGGAAGCCTTTTGGTATGCAGCAGGACGCAACCTGGCTGTTGGGTTCCGGTGGGCATGAAATCGGTGGCTGCTGCATGCAGGCTGCGACCCGGGACTTTGCCCGCTTTGGCTTGTTCATCATGGGCGGCGGTATCGCCGGTGGCGAGGCCGTGCTACCTGAGGGTTGGATTGCCAAGGCAACAACCAAACAGGCTGATATTGGCGTGCCCGGACACGGCTACGGCTATCAATGGTGGACGCTGGATGATGGCACCTACATCGCCCAGGGGATTTTCGGCCAGGGCATCTTTATCGATCCCAAGCGGCAATTGGTGATCGCCTCTAATGGTAACTGGCCGCAGGCGACTGATAGTCAAGGCGGTGACCAGGCTAAAGAACGCTTGGCTTTTTACCGGCAAGTGCAATTGGCAATCGATCGGGAGGTGCAGCCTTAGAGGTAGCGCGTCAGTGCAACAGCATTAATTCAATGCAGTGTTCAGACTGCCAGATCTCAGTCATTTACTTTGGCTCGCAAAGTAAATGACTGGGCGCATGCTGACTTAAGAAACGAAAATAAGACTAGGTTGAAATTGAAAAGGTATTGAGGCTACACGATTTCCATACGTTCCAATTTATCCACCTGCTCGGCGATGTCACCCAATCCATCTTTCACTCCAGCAAGTGCAACGAGTGGAAAAGATATCGAATCCACAATGTCTTTTGCATTGGAGCCTTTTTTACGAGCAGACATCATCTGCTCAGCCAAACAAATAACCGCCGACAAAGGGCTCGGGTTGGCATGGTTCAAGGGCGACCGTTGTTGCAGCACGGCGACGCAAAGCTCGGTTGGCAGTTTCCAGAGCTCCAGCAACGCGGCGCCAGCTTCGGGGCTGGTGAATTGAAAACGATCCAGTTCCGCGGCGTTACGATCTCCCCCTTCGTCAACCAGTGCCTGTACTGCTTTAGCGCGATTGGGCGTTGTCAGATGCAGAAGCAAACGCCCTATATTGCTGATAATGCCAGCCGTGAAAGCAACACTTGAGTCAACGGCACTGGTTTTTTTGGCAATGATCTTGCAGATTTCACCTGTTTCAAAAGACTCATTCCAAAACCGTTTGATATCCAGCCCCTCTACTTCACCCGTGACAGAGCCCGATAAGCCTGAGGAGATCACCAGGACCTTCAAGCGCTCTAATCCGATCCTCACAATAGCCTCATCGATCGAATCGACCTTGCGCGGCAGCCCGTAGTAAGAAGAATTCACCATGCGTAAGATCTTCACCGACAAGGTCGGGTCTTTGGCAACCTTGTTTGCGATGGCATCCAGATTCGCATTTTCGTCGGACAATACCTGAATAAGCTCTTTGACTACCTCAGGTACGTTAGGGAGCTTATCTTTTTGCGCTAATAACTCATTTATATCCATTCATGGAACTCCTTGGTAACAGGCCGCTGTAACGCCATGTCCAGCGGTTCTTGTTCGTTAGACTGCCATCAAAAGTACGTCCCACGCTGTTGGAAAGCAATACGGCAGAGCAATAGGCTGACGCTTAATACTCGATGTTTTTTCGTTTCGTCAGCGCCAGATCGCAAATAGCATGCAGGCGGCGAATTGCGTGCCTAGAATGAGGGTTGGTTGGCAGGTGAAACGGATGCAGTCCTCGGCGCACTCGAGCACACTGGAAGTGTCCCCTCTGGTTTTTACCAGCCGCATTAGTGTCGCAAGGAGCAAGACAATGGATAACCTCGTACTGCAATGTCGCTGTGGTCAGATCAAAGGCCGGGCTATTAATATCAACCCTGCGGACCGAACCCGCGTTATCTGTTACTGCAAGGATTGCCAAGCCTTTGCCCATGCCCTGCAGGCAGGCGCGGTGGTACTCGATGAACAGGGCGGTACCGACATCTATCAATTGCCGCCCGCGCGACTGCAGATTCATCAGGGTCAGGATCAGATTCGCTGCCTGCGCTTGAGCGAAAAAGGACTTTACCGCTGGTATGCCGGCTGCTGTAACACCCCGATCGGTAATACCCTTTCTCCCCGGGTACCGATGATTGGATTGATTCATTGCTTCATCGCCGACCCCGAACGTGAAACCAAGCTGGGTCCAGTGCGTGCCTGTGTCAATCTGCGCGGCGCTACCGGTCAGATACCCAACAGTCAGCTCAACGCGGCACCCGCACGCGGTTACGTGGGTAAACTTATTCTGAAAATGCTCGGCTGGAAGCTGGGCGGCAAAGCACGACCCAATCCACTTTTTACCCGTAAGGGCGACCCGATAGCCAGCCCGCGCATTCTGAGTCCAGGTGAGACGTTATAAGATGGGCAGGCAAGAGTATGAGAGGCGATACTTGTTGAAAACTGATTTCATCGATGATGGATGCAGCCACGGGGCTTGACCGGAGGAGTACATTTTTATCCGCGCATCGACTCTGAAGTGACCTATTTATCCTGGAAATCCATGGCACCCAGATGATCAATCGAGAGCGACAGCTCGAGGCAGCCTGCCAATCTCTCGCTTGGTATAAAAGTGCGCTATTACGGCGCTTACCATCACCACAATTACGATGGTGTAGAACATGGACACCATGGGGTAACCCCATAGCACGATGAGCGCATAGTTAATCACTGCAGGTATCACCAGTTGCCTTGCAATACCGAGGTACATCGGGAACATGGGCTTGCGCATTGCCTGCAGCATCGCGACGCTTTGGAATAGAACCACATACGCATAAAACGCTAGAGCATCGATTCTGAGATAGGTTATGCCGGTGCGCTGTATTGCCTCGGCGTCGGTGAAAAGGCCCACCATGAGCGGAGATAAAAAGTACATGACCGGAACTGAAACCAGCGCCATAGCCAGTCCAATCAACAAACTCTTCTGGTAAGTCTCAGCCACTCGCGAATTGTTTCCGGCCCCCATATTCTGACCGGCAATAGCCATAACCGCGCTGTTCAAACCCAGTGCAGGCAACAATAAAAGCTGTTCAAGCCGCAAACCCACGGTGTAACCAGCCACGTGATTGCTGCCAAACTGCCCAATCAGCGCCACGGTAATGAAGCCACCCAGAACGATGGTGAGCATGTTGAAGCTAGCGGGCAGCACCTGTTTGAGCAACGCTTGCCAACGAGGCCAGTCGAACGCAGGTCTTATGCGGATATTCAGCCGTTTGGCAAGCACGCGTAACAGGTAAAAGGCAGTTGCCAATTTAATAGTTACGGTTGCCAATGCTATTCCCGTCACGCCAAGCCCGAGGGCAAACGTGAAAAGCGGATTCAATGCAAAGTTCGCAAAAAAGCCAATGGCTAGTGCGTTGCGGTTGGACTTGGTATCCCCCAGGGCCATCAAAGCACCCGCGGCACCAAAGGAGAGGGTGAAGCCGATGGAGCCTGCCAGTGTTACCCACAAATACTCCATGGCCAACGGTTCGATATTCGGCTCTGCTCCCAGCAATACGACCAAGGGCCGGGCGGCTAAAGCACCGAGCAAAATCGAGATAACACTGAACCCAATCGCCATTCCGCAGACGTTGTCGATCCAGTATTTGGCCTGACTTGTGCCATCACCCAAGGCGCCTCGGCCAACCTCCGGCGCGATCATGGCTGACGCACCCGTCTGTATTCCGATACCAATGGAAAGCAACAAGAAAAACACGCTGCCTGCGATCGACAAGCCGGCAAGCGCGTCGTCACCAAGGTAACCCGCGAACCAGATGTCTGTGAGGTTGTACAAGGTGTTGAACAGCATTCCCATTGATGCCGGGATTGATAGCCTTACGATGTGGGCCAGGACTGAGCCACTTGTCAGGGAGGGTGACGTCGGGGTGTTTTTCAAGGCGAATTCTGAATCATGAGGGTGGCCAAGGCTGATAGGGTCTGAGGTGCTGAATGCGGAGGTCGGCACTATTGCGATGGTAACCCAAGACTAGTGAATCGCCCCTAGTTTCGTAGACACCTCCAGGCCTTATAATCGAGGCACCGAGG
>NZ_CAXBOV010000024.1:0-65916 GCF_963977355.1 uncultured Halopseudomonas sp.
CCGCAGACCTCCTGCATGCCATGCAGGCGCTCTCCCAGCTGAGCTATAGCCCCGTCTCTAGGACGGGGCGCATATTATGATTCGAGCCCCGGCCTGTCAACAGAATTTTACGCAAAACAGATACTTAAAGCTCGGAGCAGGCACCTTTAGCCTAGAGCCCCGCCAGCATCTTTTCCCACGCCTTGGCTTCCTTCTTGGACGTGCCACCCAGAAGCTCCAGGGCCTGACGCAGACGAAAACGTGTGAGATCCGGACCCAGGTGAGCCATTGCATCCAGAACCGACACTGAAGCAGCCTGTCCTGTGATGGCCGGGAACAGCAATGGCATCAGATCACGCAGCTTGAGTTGCAACAGCTCGGCAATCTGCTGAATGCTTGCGGTGATGTTTTCCTTGTCCCACTGGCGCGTGGCTTCCAGCTTCCAAAGCAAAAGCTGCAAAGCCTGTCGTACTTCATCGGCGGATAGCTTCTTGTGCTCAAACAGCACGGGATCGGGACTGACCTTTCCAGCCATGAAAAAGCCGGCCAGCGGTACCAGATCGCTGAAGGTCTCAACCCGACTTTGCACCAGCGGAATCATCGGCTTGAGATACTCAGGATTCAGTGCCCAGGTCTGCACTGCCTCGGCAAAAGCCTCAACTGATAGTTCACGTATCCACTGGCCATTGAGCCACGCAAGCTTTTCCACGTCGAAAATCGGCCCACCTAGGGACACTCGCTGAATATCAAAATGCGCGACCATCTCATCCAGGGAGAACTTCTCGCTCTCATCCGGCATCGACCAGCCCATACGGCCAAGATAGTTGAGCAGTGCCTGGGGCAAATAGCCCATCCGCTCATAGAAAGTGATACTGGTTGGGTTTTTGCGCTTGGACAACTTGCTCTTGTCCGGATTACGCAGCAGAGGCATGTGACACAACTGGGGCATATCCCAATCGAAATATTGATATAGCAACATGTGCTTGGGTGCCGAATTGATCCACTCTTCGCCACGCAGCACATGGGTGATACCCATAAGATGATCGTCGACCACGTTCGCCAGGTGATACGTAGGTAGGCCATCGGCCTTCATCAATACCTGCATGTCGACCTGTTCCCAGGGAATCTCGACCTCACCGCGCAACATATCCTGCACGGTGCAGATACCCGTATCCGGAACCTTCATGCGCACCACATGGGGCTCGCCGCTGGCCACACGCTCGTTCACTTCGGCCTCGGGAAGGTGCAGACAGTGGCCGTCGTAACCGGGCGTCTGCTTGTTGGCCGTCTGCTCGGCACGCAGGGCATCCAGGCGCTCACTGCTGCAGAAACAGCGGAACGCATGCCCTGCACTGATCAACTTCTCGCTATGCTCCACGTAGATGGCACTGCGCTCGCTCTGACGATACGGGCCATGCGGTCCACCGACGTCCGGACCCTCGTCCCATTCGAGCCCCAACCAACGTAAAGAATCAAGAATCTGCTGCTCCGATTCGGCGCTGGAGCGAACCTGATCCGTGTCCTCGATGCGCAAAATGAATTGGCCACCGTGCTGGCGTGCGAAGCACTGGTTGAACAGGGCTATGTAGGCAGTACCCACATGGGGATCACCGGTGGGGGAAGGCGCAATACGGGTACGGACAGTCATGAATTCTCTCGTAATATTGATTCGCGGGCGGCTCTATCGTCAGGGCCAGGCTGACCAGAATCAGGGTTGCAAGTCAGCCTGCTCGGCTGCGGATAATATCAGCGGCTCGGCCCCTGCCTCTACTTCCTGGCTAAGGTATTTCTCCAGACTGTCGATCATGAAGTCGATGAAAGCCTTGACCTTCATGGCCTGAAAGCGGCGCGACGGATAGAGGGCGTACAACTCGGTTGATGGTAAAACCACGTGTTCAAGTACGCGGCATAGCTGACCCTGCTCAACATAGGGCTCAGCGATGAAAGCGGGTACGTTGATGATACCCGCGCCGGCAATCGCCACTTCCCGGGCGAAGGTAATGTTATTCGCGGTCAGTACCGGCGTTATCTGAACACTCACATGGGGCTCGTTGAAATGCCATTTGCGTCCGCCATCCATCAAAGTGTTGATGCAGCGATGTTGAGAAAGTTCTTCAGGTCGCTTGGGCATCCCGTACTGGGCAATGTAATCGGGGCTGGCAAACAGCTGGCGAGGACTGGTCATCATCGGCCGGGCGACCAGACTCGAGTCCTGCAGCCGTCCGCGGTGGATCACCACGTCGATACCTTCCTCGACCGGGTCTATGGTGCGGGTAGTCAGCTCGACTTCCACCTGAATCGCAGGGTAGCAACGCATGAACTCACCCACCACGCGGCCCAGAAACAGTTGCCCGAACTCGATGGGCGAACTGACCCTCAACAGACCCGTCGGCTCGCTCTGCAGTTGCATGATCGCCTGTTCCGCCTCAGCGAACTCCTGCATGATCTGCCGGCAACGCTCGTAATAAGCCTGACCTACTTCGGTCAAGCGCAACTTGCGAGTAGTTCTATTGAGCAACCTTACACCCAGGCGCTCCTCTAGCTGGGCGATGCGACGGCTGACCGTCGACTTCTGCATATTCAGAGTCAACGCGGCGCTAGTGAAGCTATGGCATTCCACTACGCGAGTAAAAATAAGTGCGTCATCCAATCCCATCTTCAACTGTTCCTGTAGTGCAACAAAGTGTCCAGATTCTACCCCCTCTCTAGCCAGGTGCAACAGTGCTAGAGTGCAGGCCAAGAATAAAAATGAGGGAAAACCATGTCAGCCCGAGTGCGCACGCGTCTGTTGCTCTTCTTTCTAGTAGCGGGCCTTATTGGTGGCGCCTTCTTCGCTAACTGGTGGTTTGTCGGGCGGCATTACCAGAGTACCGACAATGCCTATATTCATGCCGAAATCGCCCGTGTCAGTAGCCAGTTGGATGCCCAGGTAACCGAAGTACTGGTTGGCGATAACCAACTGGTTGAAGCCGGTGAACTGCTGGTGCGGCTAGACCCGCGGGATTTCGAGATCGCGCTTGCCCATGCGCGAGCCAATCTCGCCACCCGTCAGGCAGAGCAGCGCGAAGCCCAGTCTAGACTGGCGCAGCAGGACAGCCTGATCGCCTCGGCACAGGCCGATATAGAAGCGCGCCAGGCAGAGCAGAAACGCATACAGCTGGATATCGACCGTATCACTCCCCTGCGCCAATCGGGCTTTGCTTCAGAAGAACAGCTGAGCAACTTCAGGGCACAACGCGATGTAGCCAGGGCACAGGTCCGCAGAGCGATCGCTGATGCGCAGACCCAGACCCTGACCAAGGACAGTCTTAACGCGGATATTGCCCGCCTGGACGCCATGGTGGCGGCCGCCGAAGCGGATATCGGTGGTGCAGAACTGGATCTGCAGCGCACCGAAATCCGTGCACCCATCGCAGGGCGCGTCGGCCAGCGTAGTGTGCGTGTGGGCCTCAATGCCCAGCGGGGCGCCCATCTACTTGCTCTGGTGCCACAACAGGCGTTATGGGTTCAGGCCAACTTCAAGGAAACCCAGATCGAAGGCATACGCGCCGGCCAGGAAGCCATACTGACATTCGATGCCTTTCCCGGCCAGGAAGTCCCCGGCCAGATAGACAGCCTGTTCCCGGCAACCGGCGCCCAGTTCAGTCTGTTGCCACCCGATAACGCCACCGGCAATTTCACCAAAGTAGTGCAGCGTATTCCGGTCAAGATTCTGATCGACGATGCGCACCCGCTCAGTGCCTATCTGCGACCTGGCATGTCCGCCGAGGTGAAGGTGTCACTGCGTGACTGAAGTCGCCACAGAGCGCGCTATACCACCACCCGGACGACGAGACTGGATCGCCATTCTCAGCGCTATTCTGGGCGCTTTCATGGCGATTCTGGACATCCAGATCATCAATTCCTCCCTGCGCGACATTCAGGGCGCCTTGTCGGCCACCATCGAGGAAGGATCATGGATCTCCACCTCCTATCTGGTGGCGGAAATCATCATCATTCCGCTGGCCGCCTGGCTGACCATGGTGATGTCCGCGCGGCGCTTTGCAGTGGTCATCTCTTCCTGCTTCGTCCTTGCATCCCTGCTGTGCTCACTGGCTTGGAGCCTGGAGAGCATGGTGGTGTTCCGGGTTCTGCAGGGCCTGGCTGGTGGCGCACTGATTCCCTTTGCATTCATGCTGGTTCTGACCAAATTGCCACCGCCCGACCGTCCCAAGGGCATGGCCATGTTCGCCGTTACTGCAACCTTCGCCCCTTCGATCGGACCCACGATTGGCGGCTGGCTGACCCAGAATTACGGCTGGGAATACATTTTCTATATCAATATTGTGCCTGGCCTGGTGATGATTGCAGGACTGCTTTACGGGCTGGAGAAGTCCGCCCCGCGCTGGGAGCTTCTCAAGCAAGGCGACTACCTGGGCATTCTGACTATGGCCCTGGGTCTGGGCTGCCTGCAGGTGTTTCTCGAGGAAGGTCATCGTAAGGACTGGCTCGAATCGAACCTGATGCTAACGTTGGCAATCATCGCCTTCATGAGCCTGGTCACCTTCGTGATTCTGCAGCTCTCGCGACCCAATCCGCTGATCAACCTGCGCCTATTCAAGGACCGTAACTTCCTGTTTGGCAGTCTCGCCAATATCGGCCTTGGGGTGGGTCTCTATGGCACGGTGTTCGTGTTACCCGTGTATCTGGCCCAGATCCAGGATTACAACGCACTGCAGATAGGTCAGGTCCTGATGTGGATGGGACTCCCGCAGCTGCTGATTATCCCGCTGGTGCCTATTCTGATGAAGCATGTCGACGCGCGCCTGATCTGCGCAACGGGCTTTTCTCTATTTGCCTTCGCCAGTTTTTTCAGTGGCTCTCTGAGTCTGGATTTTGCTGGTGAACAATTCATCGGCATCCAGATTTTCCGCGCTATCGGCCAACCCATGGTATTGGTGCCGATGTCCATTCTGGCTACGGCCATGATCCCTCCGTCCCAGGCTGGCTCAGCTTCCAGTCTGTACAACATTCTGCGAAACTTGGGTGGAGCCATAGGCATTGCGGCACTGGCGACCATTCTCGACAGCCGCGCCAAGTACTATTTCGACTTCCTGCGTGAGTCGATCGTGCCCGGCAATCCTGCTGTGCAGGAGCGACTGGATCTGCTGACCAACCAGTTGGGCGACCCGCAGGCAGCCTTTATGGTCCTCAACAATCAGGTGCATCAACAGGCGCAGATCATGGCCTATAACGATGCATTTCACCTGATCGGTATCATGCTGGCCTGTTCCATGGTCTTTGTGCTGATGGTGCGTCCCATACCCCAGGCCCCACAGAATCCCGACTGAGTATTGTAATTTTTTTTGATCGCCCTATGGCATTACCCCTATACAGGCGCTAGCATCTGACAACAGATGTAAAAAATATGCTACATAGCCTCGCAAAAAGGGTATTCCATGGCTCAGACGAACCATACCTCCTCGTATTACGCCGCTTCCGCCAATCCGACGCCGGAACGCCCACCCCTGCAGGGCAGCCACGAAACCGATGTCTGCATTATCGGAGCGGGATACACCGGCGTGTCGACGGCCCTTTTCCTGCTCGAGCACGGCTTCAAGGTGACCATACTGGAGGCAGCCCGTGTCGGTTTTGGAGCCTCCGGTCGCAATGGCGGCCAGATCGTCAACAGCTATAGCCGCGACATTGACGTCATCGAGCGCAGCGTCGGAGCCCAACAGGCCAGGCTACTGGGCGACATGGCCTTTGAAGGGGCCCGCATCATTCGTGAGCGGGTAGCCCGATACAATATTCAGTGCGACCTGAAAGATGGCGGCGTGTTCGCTGCCGTTACTGCAAAACAGATGCAGCACCTGGAAGCCCAGAAGGCTCTCTGGGAACGCTACGGTCATACGCAGCTGGAGATGATGGATACCCAGCGCATACGCGAGGTGGTCGATACTGAGGCCTATGTGGGCGGCATGCTCGACATGAGCGGCGGCCATATCCATCCGCTGAACCTGGTTCTCGGTGAAGCCGCGGCCGTCGAGTCACTTGGGGGTGTCATCCATGAGCAGTCCCAGGTAATCCGCGTCGACAAGGGCGCCAGAACCGTGGTGCATACAGAACAGGGACAGGTGACCGCCGACTTTGTGGTTGTCGCCGGCAATGCCTATCTAGGTGGACTGATTCCGCAACTGGAAGCCAAGTCCATGCCCTGCGGCACCCAGGTGATTACAACCGAGCCGCTTGGTGACGCCTTGGCTCAATCGCTGCTTCCCCAGGACTACTGCGTGGAAGACTGCAACTATCTGCTCGACTACTACCGGCTCTCCGCCGACAAGCGATTGATCTTCGGCGGCGGCGTCGTATACGGCGCGCGTGACCCAGCCAATGTAGAGGCCCTGGTGCGGCCGAACATGCTCAAAACCTTCCCGCAGCTCAAGGACGTCAAGATCGACTATGCCTGGACCGGCAATTTTCTGCTGACGCTCTCACGGCTGCCGCAGGTAGGGCGTCTGGATAACAACATCTACTACTCACAGGGCTGTAGCGGGCACGGCGTTACCTACACCCACCTTGCGGGCAAGATCCTGGCCGAGGCCATCCACGGTCAGTCTGAGCGTTTTGATGCCTTTGCCACCCTGCCCCACTACCCTTTCCCGGGTGGCAGACTGTTTCGTGTGCCCTTTACCGCGATGGGAGCCTTGTACTACAAGATGCGCGACCGGATGGGCTGGTAAGCGCAACAAGGCTAGGCAGCCACTGTCAGACAGGAACTCCATCACATTTCGCAGCCCACACGGGAACTTCAATCGAGTTGAGGGATCAATTCCACGTTGGCTGCTCAGATTAAAGAGTATGCTTCAATCGAGGACCGGCATTCGGTCCTTTCGGGCAACCGTTTCGCGCAAGCTAAAACGCAAGTCCAATGATAATAACGAGGATCAAGCTATGACTTTTACCGCATCTACCAGACGTTTCCTCTCGATCATGCTGACTGCATTGTTCCTGCTCACCACCGTGACCAGCGTGCACGCCAAGGGCTCCATGATTGGTACCCACGATGTCATCAATCAAGAGCAGGCAAGCGTTGACCGTGAAGCGCTCAAGGGCATGTTGTCCGATGAAGCCGTGCAGGAAAAAATCGCTTCCATGGGTGTTTCCCCCGAGCAGGTAGAGCAGCGCATTAACAGCCTCACCGCTGATGAACTGGCCTATTTCAACGCCCAGCTCGACGAAGGTCCAGCCGGCGCCGGCGGTGGTATCCTCGGCATAATCGTTCTATTCCTGGTTATCTTTATCATTACCGACATGCTGTGCGCTACTAACGTGTACAAGTTCGTCAACTGCATCAATCGCTGATCCAGTGTCCCGCTTCAGGCACTTGATCGTACTGCTCGGGCTGACAGCATTGCTGTCAGCCTGCGCAGGGCGACCCATTACCATACCCCCACCCGAAGCCTTCGCTGACGTCGCCGCGACACGCCAACTACAGCAAGTACCCTTTTATTCCCAGGATGCCTATCAGTGCGGTCCTGCGGCGCTCGCCATGGTGCTCAACCATCGCGGCAAACAGGCAACACCCGAAGCACTCAAGGACAGGGTTTACATACCCGAGCGCAAAGGCACCCTACAGGTCGAACTGGTTGCAGCCGCTCGCGAGCGCGACCTGCTGGTCTACCCCCTGGCCGGTAAACTTGAAGATCTGATAACCGAAATAGATGCGGGCAACCCGGTACTGGTCATGCAGAATCTGGCCTTTGACTGGCTGCCCCAATGGCACTACGCAGTAGTAATAGGCTACGACCTCAACAAGCGTGAAATGATCGTGCATAGCGGGCTCAACGAAGCGCAGCGTGAACCCTTCAAGGTATTCATGCGAACCTGGCAAAGAGCCGACCGCTGGGCGCTTGTGATGATGCCGCCAGGCCAGCTACCCGCGACCGCAGAACCCCTGCACTATCTGCTCGCTGCCAGCGACCTGGAACAAACCGGCAGGCTCGACAGCGCCGCCACGGCCTACCAGACCGCAATGCAGCGCTGGCCCGATCAAGCGACCGCACGTTTCGGTCTCGGCAACGTAGCCTGGGCCCAGGGTCGCAAGCAGGAAGCCGTTGAACATTTTCGTGTGCTGGTCACTGACTTTCCGGAGCTCGAGGCTGGCTGGAACAACCTCGCTTTCACTCTGGAAGCCACCGGTTGTGAAGCGGCGGCAGAGGCAGTCAGGGCCTGTTCCACCTCCGCCAGCAACGACGAATCAGAATCACCCACCTCAGCAAACGGCCAATGTCTTATACCCGCTTGTAATTGAATGGCAGGCTGCAAAAATGGCGCAAATAGATGCAGCCTTACCAATCTGCCAGTTACCCTCCTAATATAAGAAAGACCGTTTAAAATAAATTCAAGCAAACTCCTTTCATATCAATAAAGCTCGATATTTTTGGGCATTAAGTATTGACTCTAAACGTATCCGTCAAGGACGCTATTCGAGAAATGCGGATTGCTTCTCATATACAGCTCGACCTGCCAGCATAAATTGCCATTTTTTTGAGCTTCTTAATAAAGAAATAATATCAATACATATCAATGACTTATAAAAATTAAACATAACTCTTCTGAAGCACGAAAACCCTTCATCCCAATCATCGTACAAAAAAGCCAATTTTATGGCGCTGTTTTTTGTGCGTCATATTATTTGTCAATAAAGCAAAATAGTTCACACTTTATCGCCTTGCTACCCCTCTTTTGCAAGACTAGGATACACCCCGTTCAACACTCTCATGCGCAACTTATTGCACAGGGAAAGTGCGCAGAAAGTTGCGCAATACAGAATTGTACGGCAACTTTCTGCTCACTTTAATAGCCATTAAAATTTCTTAAAAACAGGTTATTTCTACCCGATACTCAGCCAAGGATTCGTGCTGTCAGGTAGAACGAAGAGTCAAGGAACGACGATCTCAGCATGCTGGCGAACCGATACATCGATCTGGCCAAGACGCCTATCACCACCACGGAATTCTGTGGCGAGGACGTGCGCTATTCCGCCGAGTTTGAAGTGCTCGAACTTGAACTTGCCAAAGCCGATTCCCTGCATGAAGCAGCAGGTCCCGACTGGGCCCTGATACGCGAGGGCAGCGAGAACCTGCTCAAACAGCATTCCAAGGATCTACGCGCCGCAGTATGGCTAACCTGGAGCCTGTTCCAGAGTGATTCTTACGGCGGACTACAAGCAGGGGTAAGCGCCCTGTTATACCTCTGCAAGCATCACTGGCAAACGCTCCATCCGCGCAAGCCTCGTACCCGTTTGGCAGCATTTGGATGGTTGATGCCACGGCTGGAACGAGCCGTAGAAAACAGCGCGGATACTCAGGAAAACATAGAACCTGCAACGATCAGCGCCTTTGCCAGCCAACTGAGAGAACTCAACCAGTGCCTCTTGGCACATATGGCATCCGAGGCACCTGATCTGTTGCCCCTATGCCGCCGGCTTGACGAACTCGCAACTCGGGATGCGAAGCCCAAACCCGCTTCAGCCCCAAACGCACAGAAAACTACTACTGCCACTGTAACGCCGATTCACACGCAGGCCAGTAACGTAAATATCTCACCAATAGACGTCAGCAATACCCGGGAAGCCAACAAGGTGCTGCGCACACTGCAGAACCAGGCTCGGCCCCTGTGCGACTGGTGGCTCAGCCAGTCCGCTACCGACCCACGCGCTATTCGCCTATCCCGAACCCTGCTCTGGTTACAAATTGACGCTCTACCCGAACACGACTTGCATCAGCAGACGCCATTACGCGGACTTCCATCCGATCGACTCGCCGCCTATGCCGAGCGGCTCGGCCAGAGCCTGAACCATGGGCAGCGCAGCGAATTACTGCGCGAACTGGAAACAAGCGTGGGCAAATCCCCCTTCTGGCTGGACGGCCAGCGCCTGGTATGGGAGTGCCTGGAAGCACTGGGCGCAAAAAGCGCGCAGCGCGAACTGGAAGCGCAGGTCAGCTCTCTTCTGTTACGACTGCCTGGCCTTGAGCAACTGCGCTTCCACGATGGATCCCCCTTTGCCGACGACCGAACGCAAGCCTGGCTGGCCGCGTCGAGCTCGACTATGGCTGACAGCCCCAGCAGTTCCGCGACTAGCGCTCCAGGGAATCAACAGGCTCCCTGGGAAGAAGCACTGAACCTCGCTTGCGACCTTATGCGCAAAGAGAACCTCAAAGCGGCAGTAGCTCTGCTCAAACAAGGCATGCAGACCGCCAGCAATGAGCGTGAACGCTTCCAATGGCAATTTTCTCAAGCTCGGTTATGTCACATCGGCAAGCATTTCGAACTGGCTGCGTATCAACTTGAGGCGCTGCATCAGAATTTGCACGACGCCCGACTGGACCGCTGGGAACCAGAGCTGGCTGTCAGCATTCTGCAACTGCTAGCCGACAGCTATCAACGACTGCCACGTACACAGGCCGCAACCGAGCGTCGGCAGGACATTTACCAGCGGCTTTGCCGCCTCGATCTCGAAGCAGCACTCGACCAGACCCACGGGTCTTAAACCTCAATGGAGAACACCATGGCCAAAGAAGGCTCAGTAGCCCCCAAGGAACGTGTAAACGTCACTTTCACCCCAACCCACGGGGGATCCCAGGAAGAGGTCGAGTTGCCACTGAAACTCATGGTTCTTGGTGACTTCACCCAACGTCCTGACGACCGCACTATTGAACAGCGCAAGCCTATCGCTATCGACAAAGGCAGTTTTGATGACGTTTTGGCCAAGCAGGAGCTGAGTCTCGGCTTCACCGTTCCCAGTCGGCTACAGGACGACACCAACAACGATGCGTCACTGAGCGTCGACCTGAAAATCAATTCCATGAAGGACTTCAGCCCCACCAGTCTGGTGGAACAGGTACCGGAGCTGCAGAAACTGATGGAGCTGCGCGACGCCCTCGTGGCGCTCAAGGGCCCACTTGGAAACGCTCCTGCCTTTCGCAAGGCAATCGAAAGCGTCCTCAGTGATGACGCTTCCCGCGACCTGGTTCTGGCTGAGCTGGACCTGACCGCCCAGCCCACGACTGACAACTGATCTTTCCGACAAGGACGTTCAAATGAATACTCAAGCAGCAGCTGAAGCCAGCCATCAAGCCGAAGACACCAGCATCCTCGACCGTATCATCGCGGAAACCCGCCTGACGCCCGATGATGAAGCTTATGGAATTGCCAGGCGCGGGGTTTCAGCATTTATTGCTGAACTACTCAAGCCGCAAAATGAGAAGGAGCCGGTCAAAAAGGCGATGGTTGACCGGATGATTGCCGAGATCGACGCCAAGCTCAGCAAGCAAATGGACGAAATTTTGCACCAACCGGAGTTCCAGGCCCTGGAATCAGCTTGGCGAGGTCTGCAAATACTGGTTGATCGCACCGATTTTCGCGAAAACATCAAACTCGAAATGATCAACGCTTCCAAACAGGATTTGCTTGAGGATTTCGAGGACAGCCCGGAAGTCGTTCAGTCGGGCCTGTACAAGCATGTCTACACTGCCGAATATGGCCAGTTCGGTGGTCAGCCGGTCGGCGCGCTGATTGCCAATTACTTTTTCGACCCCTCCTCCCAGGACATGAAAACCCTGCAACATGTGGCGAGCGTAGCAAGCATGTCCCACGCTCCGTTCATAGCAGCTGCCGGCCCCAAATTCTTCGGATTGGAAAGCTTCACCGGCCTGCCCGACATCAAGGATCTGAAGGATCACTTTGAAGGACCGCAATTTGCCAAATGGCAGGGCTTTCGTGAGCGCGAAGATGCCCGCTATGTGGGCCTGACTCTACCGCGTTTCCTCCTGCGTAACCCTTACGATCCCGAAGACAATCCAGTACGCAGCTTTGTCTACAAGGAAAACGTCGCCGGCAGCCATGAGCATTATCTGTGGGGCAACACCGCGTTCACCTTTGCGACGCGTTTGACCGATAGCTTCGCTCGCTTCCGATGGTGCCCAAACATCATTGGACCGCAAAGCGGCGGCGCGGTGGACGATCTGCCCCTGCACCATTTCGAGAGCATGGGCGAAATCGAAACCAAGATTCCAACCGAAGTGCTGGTCTCCGACCGCCGCGAGTACGAGCTGGCCGAGGAAGGCTTTATCGCGCTGACTATGCGCAAGGGCAGTGACAACGCCGCATTCTTCTCTGCCAACAGTACCCAGAAGGCCAAGTTTTTCGGAAACAGTGAAGAGGGCAAGGCAGCAGAACTGAATTTCCGCTTGGGGACACAGCTCCCCTACATGTTCATCGTCAACCGCCTGGCCCATTACCTTAAGGTGCTGCAGCGCGAGCAGATCGGCTCATGGAAGGAACGCACCGATCTGGAGCTGGAACTGAACAAGTGGATACGCCAGTACGTGGCTGACCAGGACAACCCCAACCCAGAGGTTCGTGGGCGCCGTCCACTGCGGGCAGCGCAGGTCAACGTTACCGACATTGAGGGCCAGCCGGGCATGTATAGAGTCAACCTCAGCGTGCGCCCACACTTCAAGTACATGGGGGCGGATTTCACCCTGTCGCTGGTCGGCAAGATGGAAAAGGAATAACCCATGAGCTACGGCAGCCTTTTCGAGCGCCTGGCCGGCGACACCACCCGGCGTAACGGTTGGAGCCATGACCAGGCTGTTGTGGCCTCGATCGCAGCGCACCTGGCCAAGATGCTGAGCACACGTGCGGGCAGTGTCCAGGCTCTACCGGACTATGGTCTACCCGACCTGAATGATATGCGTCTGTCACTGCACGATTCGCAGCAGCAGGCGCGTATCGCGATCGAAAATTTTATCGATCGATACGAACCCAGAATGAGCCAGGTACGGGTAGTCGCGCTACCCCGTGAACACGACCCGCTAAACCTATCATTTGCGCTTGAGGGTGTGGTCGACATGAACGGCCAGCGACACGCCGTCAGCTTCATCGCGCGGCTTAGCGGTAGTGGTCAAGTACAGGTTCGCTAGACGTTCTGGCGGGCTGACCAGACACCACCAGAAAACACATATATCAGATCGCCGTATCAAGGCGACACGCATTCGTGCACAGGGAAGAGCTGTAGATGTCCTTCAATCATTACTACCAGAGCGAACTTTCAGCGCTGCGTCAAATGGGCAAACGCTTTGCCGAACGCAGCCCCGCACTGGCCCCGTTTCTCGGACAAAGCGGTCGTGATCCAGACGTTGAACGGCTGCTGGAAGGCTTTGCGTTTCTTACCGGGCGATTGCGGCAGAAGCTCGATGATGAGTTACCTGAACTCACTCACTCGCTGATGTATCTGCTGTGGCCTAACTACATGCGGCCATTACCCGCATTCAGCATTCTGCAATTCGAATCATTGGACAATGCCGGTGCGGCTGTCGTCGTGCCGCGAGGCACACCGGTTGAGTCACGGCCGGTGAAGGGTGTGGCCTGTCGCTTCAGGACCACATCGAACATTGAGCTAACCGCGCTGAACATCCGTCAGGTTGACTATTCGGTCAAGGGCCACGGCGCGATGCTCAGTGTACAAGTGGGCATCAATGGCGGCGCACGTCTGGCTGACATCAAACTCGAACGACTACGTCTACACCTTGCGGGGGAGCGTTACATCAGTCAGGCACTGTACCTGAGCATGATGCGCCACCTGGAAGACATCCAGATAGTGCTGCTCGATACCCAGGGCAAACCACTCAAAGATAGTTTCGGTAAGGACGTCACGCCCCTGAAGATAAGCCCAGACCAGCTGCAACCAACCGGTTTTGCCGAAGATGAAGCGCTGGTCCCCTACCCGGTCAACACTTTCCGCGGATACCGCTATCTGCAGGAATACTTCGCCTTTCAAGAGAAATTCCTGTTTGTCGATCTACATGGCCTCAGCGTATTGCACGGACTGCAGGAGGACCTGCTCAAACGGGCTGCAGGCTTCGAGCTTCGCTTCGACCTGCGTCAGACCAGTGCTCAGCGCATTCGCCCCAATGTTGACAACATCCGTCTGCACTGCACGCCGATCGTCAACCTGTTCTCCCATGATGCCACACCGATCCGGCTGGACGGCAGGCAGGACAAATACATGCTGCGTCCGGCCGAATACGACACCGCCCAGTGCGGAGTATTCTCCGTAGACCGGGTCACCGGCTGGAAACCAGGCGGCATGGGTTATGAGGAATACGTGCCCTTCGAATCCTTTGAGCACGACGCCAGCTTCGACTTTCCCGAGGCTCGTCCCTACTACAGCCTGCGCCAGACCCCTTCGCTGATGAACGACGGCGTGGATACCTACCTGAGCTTCGGGCAGCGCAGCCTGGAAATTCACGAAACCCTGTCGGTAGAACTGACTTGTACGAATCAGAATCTGCCTCTGGAACTTGCCCTGGGCGACATTTGCCGCGCCAGCGAAGGGACGCCCGAATTCCTGCGCTTTCGCAACATCAGTGCGGTCACCCCCAACTACGCGCCGCCCCTGCACCATGATTTTCTCTGGAAGTTGATCAGCAACATGTCGCTCAACTACCTGTCTCTGGCCAATGTCGAGGCTCTCAAGGTCATCCTCGAAACCTACGACCTGCCCAGGCACTACGACCAGCACGCCGCGAAGGTCAGCCGCCGTCTGCTCAATGGACTCAAGGCGATCCAGCACAATCCGGTGGACCGGCTCTATCGCGGACTGCCGGTTCGCGGCGTGCGAACCGAGCTAAGTATGGACAGCGATGGCTATCTGGGCGAAGGCGATCTGTTTCTGTTCGCCTCAATACTCAATGAATTCTTCTCCCTCTACGCCAGCCTCAATTCCTATCACGAACTGGAAGTCAAAAGTACCAACGGAGAGCTTTACCAATGGACACCACGCATGGGGCAAAAGCCCCTGCTCTAAACGAGCTGAGCCGCGGCATTCGCGAGTACAGCCTGTTTCAGGGTGTGCTGCTGGTGCTCGACTGCTTGCGCAAGGAGCATCCGGATCTCGATGACATCCGTCTGTATCAGATGATCGAATTCCAGGCCAACCCGAGCATGGGTTTCCCCGGTAGCGATATCGAGCGGGTGGAGTATTTTCGCGAGAACGGCAAGCTACGTGCGCGGCTACGGGTCAATCTGATCAGCCTCTTTGGCGCTGGCTCGCCTTTGCCAGCGTTCTATGGCGAACAAGCCCTGGGAGATACTGCCGAGGGCAACCCCACCCGGGACTTTCTCGACCTCTTCAATGATCGGTTGCAGCGCCTCCTGCTGCCCATCTGGCAGAAATATCGCTACTACTCGCGCTTTGCCGGTGGCGCACGTGACCCCTTTTCATCACAGCTGTTTTCCCTGATCGGCCTGGGTGACGACGCTATCCGGGACGAGCACGAGCTGAACTGGAAACGGCTACTTCCCTATTTGGGTCTGCTCAGTCTGCGTGTGCAGTCGGCAGCCCTGATTGAGTCGGTACTGCGTTATTACTTCGTCCATGCCTCAATGCACATCGAACAGTGCGTTGAGCGTCAGGTGACCATCCATGAGGATCAGCGCAACCGGCTCGGGCTGGCCAACAGCGCCCTGGGCGAGAGCCTGGTGCTGGGCCATGAAGTACGCGACCGCAGCGGCAAATTTCGCGTACACATCCAACAATTGAGCTGGGAGCGTTTTCACGAATTTTTACCCTCAGGCACCGGCTACGGATCACTGTGCGCCCTGATACGTTTCGCCCTGCGCGACCCACTGGACTACGACATTCGTTTGCAGTTGCGTTCGGACGCCATTCGAGAGCCCCGGCTGGATGCCGCGACACCCTGTCTGCTCGGCTGGACCAGCTGGCTCGGCTGCGGTAATGCCGACGCTGCGGTCACCCTGAGCAGCCAACCCCATCAAGGATCGATAACCCCATGATCAACATTGATCTGCAACAACTGGTGCAGGCACTTGACCCGGCCACCCGTCAGGACCTGGAAACCGCGGCCCAGCGCTGCGTCACTCGCAGCGGCACTCAGGTACTTGTAGAAGATTTGATGCTTTGCCTGCTAGAGCGTACAGACAGTCTGCTCAATCGGGCCCTGTCTGATGCCGAGTTGGAACCCGGCGATCTAGCCGAAGCCTTGCAGCCACTCCAGGAAGACAGCGCCTCACGCAATCCGGCTTTTTCACTGGAGCTAGTGCAATGGTTGCAGAACGCGCTACTGGTAGCCAATCTCGAGCTCGGACGGACACATGTCGATCAAGCGGCCCTAATCCTTGCCCTGCTGCGTGATCCCTCCCGTTACGCCGGCAGCCATCTTTATCCCTTTCTAACGGCGCTTAACGCCGAGCGGCTCCTGGGCTTTGCCCGAGATACCAGGGCGCAGACTCAGAGTGCGCAATCACCTGCAGGTCCCGCCTCGGCGCTCGAAAGCTTTACCCACAACCTGACCCAACGGGCAAGAGAGGGAAAGCTGGATCCGGTCCTGTGCCGTGATGTGGCTATCCGCCAGATGGTTGATATTCTCGCACGCCGGCGCAAGAACAACCCGATCGTGGTAGGCGAAGCCGGGGTCGGCAAGACCGCGATCGTCGAAGGTCTGGCGCTGCGTATCGTCGCTGGCCAGGTACCGCAAACACTACAGGGCGTGGAGTTGCGCTGCCTGGATTTGGGCCTGCTGCAAGCCGGGGCCAGCATAAAGGGCGAATTTGAAAAGCGCCTGCAAGGGGTGATCAACGAAGTCAAAGCCTCGGTCACACCAATCATTCTGTTCATCGACGAAGCTCACACCTTGATCGGTGCTGGAGGCCAGGCAGGCGGCGGCGACGCGGCAAATCTGCTCAAGCCCGCCTTGGCACGCGGTGAACTCCGCACGATCGCCGCTACCACCTGGAGCGAATTCAAGCGCTACTTCGAGAAAGATCCGGCCCTGGCCCGACGCTTTCAGCCCGTGCAATTGCAAGAGCCCACCGTGGACGAGGCCGTGACCATCCTGCGTGGCCTGACCTGTGGGTATGAAAAAAGCCATGGTGTCTACGTGCGCGACGATGCGGTTGTCGCCGCGGCCGAGCTATCGGCCCGTTACATCACCGGACGCCAGCTCCCCGACAAGGCAGTGGATGTGCTGGATACCGCATGCGCGCGGGTAAGAATAAGCCTTGCCGCCGCACCGGAAAAACTGGACACGCTGCGCAATCAGATCGCCGAGCAAGAACGCCAGCAGCAGGCACTATTGCGGGACTACCAATCGGGCCTGGCTGTCGAGACAGCAATGCTAGATGAACTGGAGACCATGCTGGTTCAGGCGCGCGCCGAAGAACAGGGATTACAGGATCGCTGGGATTTGCAACGCCGACTAGCCGAGAAACTGCTGGAGATACGAGGCCTGTGTGCAGAAGCTCGGCTCGATGGGACGAAAGCCAAAGCTACCCTGGAAGAGTTGCAAGGTCAGCTCAAGGCCACACAACGCGAACTACATCAGGCCCAAGCTGAAGAGAGACTGGTCAGCCACGAGGTATGTCCGCGGCTAATCGCCGAGGTCATCAGCCACTGGACAGGCATCCCTTTGAGCCAACTGGCCCGCGAGCACAACGCTAGCGTCGCCCGGTTCGCTGAGAACCTGGGAGCCAGGCTGCTTGGTCAGGACCAGGCTATCGAGGCCCTGGACCGTGCCATGCGTGCCACTGCGGCAGGCCTTAACCGCAGGGATGCGCCAGTGGGTGTATTTCTGCTGGTCGGCCCCAGCGGGGTAGGCAAGACCGAAACAGCCCTCGCCCTGGCTGACCTGCTGTATGGCGGCGAGCGCTTCCTCACTACCATCAATATGTCCGAGTTCCAGGAAAAACATAGTGTTTCGCGTCTGATCGGCGCGCCACCGGGCTACGTCGGCTTTGGTGAAGGCGGTATGTTGACCGAGGCAGTGCGCCAGAAGCCCTACTCAGTGGTACTCCTGGACGAGGTGGAAAAATCCGACCCCGACGTAATGAATGTGTTTTATCAGATCTTCGATAAGGGGATCGCTAATGACGGAGAGGGTCGGGAAATCAATTTCCGTAACACGCTTATCCTGATGACTTCCAACCTGGCCAGCGAGCAAATCTTGAGCCTGTGCCATAACGGTCAGCGCCCCCCGGCAGAACAGCTCGAGCAGGCGATCCAGCCGACGCTTAGTCGACATTTCAAGCCAGCTCTGCTCGCACGCATGCACGTAGTGCCCTATTACCCTGTCGCCATTGGCGTAATGCGCGAGTTGATAACTCTGAAACTCGCACGCTTCGCTCAGCGCCTGCACGATCGGGATGTGGAATTCACCCACTGCACTGCACTGGTCGAGCATTTCGCGGATCGCTGTATCCAAGGCGAAACCGGTGCACGCCTGATTGATCGGCTGATTGACCAACAGTTGCAACCTTTGGCGGTAGATAGACTGCTATCCGCGATCGCGAGTGGAGAACGACTGGAGCGCGCCCATGCCACGCTCAATGGCGAAGGAGTCGTGACCTGTGAATTTGCCTGATAGCTCGCCTGTGTTTACGCAGATGCCCGACCCGCTAAGGTATGCCCAGGCGTTGTTTGAGCGTTACGCCCTGCTGGCCGGCATGACCAATCGCGACCGTCTGTTGAGCGGCCTTGTGGAAGCGGTAGCACTGCTTAGCGAATCCCAACTCAGCCAGCTCTACCTGCTGGACGATACCCATACGCGTCTTACCCTCTGCGCTGAGTACTGTGAGGGTGAGCTGCAGCCCCTGAGATCTGCCAGTGTACCCAGCGACTACACCGATGCTCACCTGCTGCAATACTGCCTGTGCCAGGACCAGACGCTCAGTCTGGCGTCATTGGAAAGTAGCCTGTTCGTCACCGACTTTCTGCCAACAGCAAGCAAAGCCTGGCGGAGCCTGCTGTGCCTGCCGTTGAAAAACGATCAAGGCCATGTGATCGGCTTGCTGCTCTGGGCCAGTCAACGCATAGGGGAGATGAAACATTACAGCGACTCCCTGGGCCACCTCGGCAATTTTGTCGTGACCCAGCTGCAGATGTTGCAAAACCTGCGCTCACGCCCGATTGACGAACCTCAAGCCAGCCTTGCCACCAAGGCAATTCCCCGCGGCTACGGGTTGATCGGTGACAGTCCGCCCATGCGCTCTGTCTATCAGCTGATTGGCAAGGTATTGCATACCCCGGTCAGTGTCCTGGTGACCGGCGAAACCGGTACAGGTAAGGAATTGGTTGCACGGGCCATTCATGATTGCGGGTCCCGGCGCAGCCAGAACTTTGTGGTGCAAAACTGCGCATCAATACCCGACAACCTGCTCGAGTCCGAGCTGTTCGGCTATCGCAAGGGTGCTTTCAGTGGCGCCGATACCGATCGGCCAGGCCTGTTCGATGCGGCTGACGGCGGCACGCTGTTTCTCGACGAGATCGGTGATATGCCGTTATCTCTGCAGGCAAAATTGTTGCGCGTACTCCAGGAGGGCGAGGTACGGCCGCTGGGGAGCATGAAGACCCACAAGGTGAATGTGCGGATTATTGCCGCCACGCATTGCGACCTCAGAAGCAGAGCCGAACGCGGCTTGTTCCGCGAAGACCTGTTTTACCGCCTGGCCAGTTTTCCAATCGAACTGCCACCACTACGTGATCGAGGCAATGACATTCTGCATCTGGCCCGTCATTTCTCCGCCAACGCCTGCGCCTTTCTTGATCGACCTGCCTACCGCTGGACCGACCCCGCCCTGGAGCAACTGGCCGCCTATACGTTTCCGGGTAACGTCCGCGAATTGAAAGGGCTGGTCGAACGGGCAGTGCTGCTCTGTGAAGGAAATGAGTTGCTTGCCGAACACTTCAATCTCGATATCAGCCCCACCAGTAACGTCCGATTAACCCTGCGCGAGCGGATGGAAAGGGTTGAGCGCAACCTGTTGGTCGATTGCCTGCGCAAGAACCTCGGCAACCAGACAAGCGCAGCTAACGAGCTCGGACTGCCACGTCGCACCCTGTTGTATCGCATGCAACGCCTGAACATCAGTCCTGCCGAGCTGAAGCTCGCGAGGGAAAAGCTGCATGCCCAGTCTGCTACCTGATCACCCAAACCTGGCAGTAACCGCCATACCGTACCCGAGGAAAACCATATGAAGTACGCAACGCTGTGGTCCACCGCCCTGCTCATGCTCGCCATAAATCTGGGCGGCTGTTCAGCGAATCATAAATTCAATGATGACGAGTACCGCCCCCTGGGTGAACCCAAAGCAACGCGTGACGAATGAACGCAAGGAGCACTGCAGCATGGAACTGATAATGGATCTGGTCGGTCAGCCGCAATTCGTCACCAACTCGCCTGTGAGTAAGACGTTCAGGCAAGCTGGCGGCATGATTGGCCGGTCAGAGGAATGCGATTGGGTCATCCCCGATCGCAAGCGTGTGGTCTCCAGCCGCCACGCGGAGGTGAGCTTTCAGGAAGGCTCGTTCTATCTGACCGATACCAGCAGCAACGGCATCCTGCTCAAGGCTACCAATACACCGCTCCCCAAGGGTAAACCACAGCGCATCGAACATGGCGCTCTGTATTCCTTTGGCGAATTCGATATCCGCGCACGGATTATCCAGGACCCGGCTGTATTCAGTCAGGACTTCGGCAAGCCGCAGCACGCTGGCAGCATCATTCCTGATGACGCCTTTCTCGACCTTGACCCACTTGCCGCCCTTGATCAGCAGGAGCAGCTCTATGCCCAATCAGAGGAGCTGGATCTGCTGAATGACCATAGCGGTCGAGAGAGCTCACAACCCGAGGATCATGCACGCGTCGATATGGTCAACCTGACCGTGCCGGAACTGATAGAGCCTCCCAAGCCCCCTACTCGACCTCGCCCAGCCCCGGCATCGATTCCCGAGCACATGGCCGACACATTCTGGACTCAGTTCAGTGAAGCGCTGGGTATTCCGCTGGACGATATGGACGAAGCCCAGCGCCAGGCAATGGCGCTGCGCTGCGCCCGGCTGCTGCGTCAGAGCGTAGGGAGTTTGCAGCAGAGTTTGCGTAACCGTAACGAGCTCAAGACAGAACTCAAGCTGGCCAACACGAGCACTGAGAGCGCCAGCAATAATCCACTGTCGTTCAGCGCTAGCGCCAATCAGGCTCTGAACGCGATGTTGCGCCCCGGCGTAGCCCGGCAGATGCCGCCGGAGCAAGCGGTCAACCGGGCTTATCGCGACTTGCAGGCTCATCAGGTTGCACTAGTTGCGGCTAGCCGGGCAGCGGTCAAGGGCATTCTCGAACACCTTTCCCCGGAGCAGTTGACCCTGCGGTTTGAGCGCGAAAGTAAATCCCGCATAAGCACAGCAGGTGGTCGATGGCGTGCCTATACCAAGCTGTACCAGTCCCTGCAACGTGAAAACGACTGGAGTCAAACACTGTTCACCCGTGATTTCGTAACAGCCTACGAAGAACAGATTCGCCTGATCGCGACTCTCAACACCGACCTTCAAGGATGATCCACATGACACCCTCTAGCGTAGTAGCGCTCGGTATCTGCCTGCTTGCCTTGGCAGGTTGCTCGACCCTCTCCCCGTACTCGGATCTGACCAAACTCGATCTGACCCTTGAGGGCAGCGCCGAACTCAACCCGGACCTCAGTGGCCGACCTTCACCCATTGTGTTGCGCTTAATGGCGCTCAAGCACCCTGTCGCCTTCGAGAACTCAGACTTCTTCTCCCTTTATCAGCGCCCCCGCGAGGCCCTGGCCCCGGACCTGCTTACTGTGGAGGAGCTGGAGCTACGTCCGGGCGAAATCCGTGAACTGAAACTCTCTGTGGAAGAAGGCACACGTTATGTCGGCGTCGTAGCGGCCTACCGAAATCTGCCAGAAACCAGTTGGCGGTTTGTAATACCAGTCGAAGAACAAGAGGCCACACAGATAGCGCTCTCTCTGGACGACAAGGGTATCCGGGAACTCCCTGCAGCAGAGCATGACAAGCGCAAGGACAGGGACTGAACCATGGGTAATCAGAAAGTTGTCTGGCAGGAAGGAATGCTCCTGCGCCCGCAGCATTTTCAGCAGAGTGATCGTTACCACGATCATCAACTCAAGGCTCGCACCTGCCGCTTGAACCGCTTTGGTTGGGGATTTTTCCATCTGGAAATCGATACCCAATTTCTTGGCATGGGTAAGCTGGTCATCAGTGAGGCTAGCGGCGTTCTGCCCGATGGCAGCCTGTTCGAGATCGGCAACGGGCGAGAGCCGCTGGCCATGGACGTGCCCCCCAATACCAGTAATACCCCTGTCTATCTGGCGTTACCTCTGGTCACTGGCAATCACGTCGAAACCCGGCGCATGGAACAACGCGACGTGCTCGCCCGCTTCACCGCCCAGGAGATTCAGGTGGCCGACTCCAATGCCGGAGACAGCAGCAGCGGCCAGGTAAGCTGCGGACTGCCCGACTTTCGACTTCTGTTAGGCGAGCAGCACAACGAGAACGCTTATGTGAAGCTCAGGGTCTGTAATGTGCTGGACACCACACCCGACGGCGTGACCAGTCTGGATCCGGAGTATGTGCCCGCCTGGCTATATTTTCATTCCAGCGCCTTTCTCCAATCGTGTCTAACCGAGGTGATCAGCATGCTAGCTCACCGCGGCGACATCCTGGCAGAACGTATCCGCGCCACCGGCAAAGTTAACGGTGCCGAAGTCGGCGACTTCATGATGCTGCAATTGATTAACCGCTTCGAACCGATACTCCGGCACCTTCAGAGCGTTGACCAGCTACACCCAGAGCACGTGTATCGCGAATTTCTTGGCTTGCTCGGTGAACTCTCGACCTTTGCCAGCGAGAGCAAACGCCCTCGCCTGGATAGCCGCTACCAGCATAACGATCTGGGCCAGAGTTTCCGGAAGTTGATGGAAGCCATACGCGAGGTTCTATCCATGGTGTTGGAACAGCACGCCGTGGAGCTTGCCCTTCAACAACGCCAATATGGCATCCAGGTCGCACCGTTGCAGGATCACAAACTGCTCGGCAGTGCATCCTTCGTGCTGGCGGCGAGCGCCGATTGCGATTCTGAAGAGCTGCGCCGCCGACTGCCCTCGCATCTGAAAATCGGACCGGTAGAACGCATACGCCAACTGGTCAACCTGCATCTGCCGGGTATCAAGGTCAAGCCGCTGCCGGTCGCACCGCGCCAGATCCCCTTCCATTCGGGCAAAACCTATTTCGCATTGGATCTCAGTGCCGAAGAGCTATCCCAACTGGAGCGCTCAGGCGGTTTCGCCTTCCACGTGTCCGGGGACTTCTCCGGGCTTGAGCTAACTTTCTGGGCCATCAGGAGTTGAACGCATGATCAGGGAAATGGAATACAGCCAGGACGACCACACTGTCATCCTTAATCGCCATGGAAGCGCACCGGCCCAGAGCTCGCTTACTGACTTCGCCCCCCCTCCCCAGACGCTCGACAAGCTCGAAGAGCGTATGGTGTATGCCGCTCGCCTGCGGCCTACCGAGGACGTGAACCTGGGGATCAACCCACTGGTTTCAGTTGCCTCAGCGCTGCTTTCGGAGATTGTGCGGCTACAACAGAGCTACGAGCACGAGGATCTTTACATCCTCAAGGATCGCCTGACGTCCGAAATCAAGCGCTTCGAGCACCGCGCCCTGCAAGAGGGCGCCGAAAGCAGCCAGGTCATGGCCGCACGTTACGTGCTTTGCACCGCACTGGATGAAGCCGTGGTCACCACCCCCTGGGGCAATGAAAGTCAGTGGTCGCAGATGAGCATGCTCAGCAGCTTTCACAACGGGACGTTCGGCGGCGAGAAGTTTTTTCAGCTGCTGGAGCGACTGTCTCGAGACCCAGTGAAGCACCTGCCCATGCTTGAGCTTATGTACATCTGCATGTCCCTGGGGTTCGAGGGCAAATACCGCGTACTACCGAGGGGCATGCTGGAACTGGAGAGTATTCGCGACAGCCTGTATCGCCAGATTCGACAGCTCAGGGGTGACGTGCCTCGGGATATCTCGCCCCACTGGGAAGGCCTGCGTGAAAACCGACGTCGCCTGGTGCGCATTATCCCCTGGTGGCTGATCACGCTTTTTACCCTGATCTGCCTCGGTGTGATCTACGGGGTATTCACCTGGATGCTCAATGAAGAGCGCGCAAGTGCCATCGCCCCGTTCGAAGAAAGTCTGCGAACAAACCAGAGCATCGACAGAACAGCACCAGCGGCTGATTCCAATGCCTTGTCAGGGATGAACTGAAATGAAGAACTTTTTTATCAATGTAGGGCGGTTTTTCCGGCGCAACTGGGTATGGAGCCTGTGTCTGGTCCTTGTTTTGGCCTTGCTGGTCTGGTTTGTCGGTCCTTTGCTTGCGGTTAATGATCACCGATTCTGGGCGTCATCGAGCAGCCGCCTGCTGACCATCAGTCTGCTGTTTCTGACCTGGGGTCTGACGATGGTATTTGTCAGTTGGCGCGCCAATGTACGCAAGAAAGCCGACGAAGAGGACGAAGATTATCAAGAACGCCAGCAACGTGAGGAGCTGTTGATCGAGGAACATCTCGCGCTGCACAGCCGCTTCCGCGATGCGCTGCGCACCCTGCGGCGATCCAGCCTTTATAGCGGACACAGCGACCGCCGCCGGCGGGAGCTTCCCTGGTACCTCGTGCTGGGTCCGGAGGGCGCAGGTAAAACCAGCCTGTTAGACTTTTCCGGCCTGGAATTCCCCCTCAACAAGGGCGACAAGCAGCGCCTCACCCGGGATGTCAGCAGTACACATTATGCCGATTGGTACTTTGCCGAGCATGCAATTCTGATCGACACCGCTGGCCGCTATCTTACCCATGATAACCCCCAGGTGGACGCTGCCGGCTGGCAGAGCCTGCTGGGATTGCTCCGCAAGCGTCGTCCGCGACCTCTCAACGGCATCCTCATCACCATTCCGGCTGGCATGTTGATGCAAGGTTCGGAACTGGAGCTGGAGACCCTGGCCCGCCAGACCCGTCAGCGACTGCACGATATCAACCAGCGTCTGGGTGCCGATGTCCCGGTCTACCTGGTCATCAGTAAAGCCGACGAACTGGCAGGCTTTAATGAGTTCTTCGATCAGATGTCGCGGGAGGAAAGCGATCAGGTTCTCGGTGTCAGCTTCCGTAAGGGCCAGAACAGCACGGACGTGCAGGTCGTACGCCAGGAATTCGAAGAGCTGATGCATCGCCTTAACAGCCAGGTAGTGATGCGCATGCATCAGGAGCGCGACACCCAGCGCCGTGGGCGCATTCTTGATTTCCCGCTGCGCCTCGGCCAGATCGAAGAGCGGCTGGGTTTGTTCATCGAGCTGGCCTTCTCCGGTAATCGCTACCAGAGAGCCAGCCAGCTACGCGGCTTCTACCTTACCAGCGCGCCCCAGGTCGTCGATAGTACGCGAGTTCAGCACGGATCCCTGGGGCAGGCACCGAGCAAGGCTCGTGGCAGCTTACCCGCATTCCATGCCAGCCACGGACGCTTCATCCACAACCTGCTTAGCCGCGTCATTTTTCCGGAGTCGGACCTGGCCGGCCTTGATCAGCGAGAGGTGCGCCGTATCAATTGGGGACAACGGACCTTGTATACCGCCGCACTGGGCTGCCTGATCATACTCGGCGTGGTATGGGGCAACAGCTTTTCCAGCAACCATAAGGGACTAGAGCGTTTGCAGAATATTGGTCAGGCCCTGAACAGCCACAAAAGTCTGCTCGGTGAGGAAGACGACGCACTGGGTATCCTGCAGGCCCTGGATATCAGCTATGCCGCTAACAAGATATTCCCACCCCAGGACCAGGTCGCATGGACCCGACGCGGAGGGTTGTATCAGGGTGAGATAGTCGCTCCAGCTTTGCATGCCGCCTATCGCGAGGATCTGGAGCGTTTGCTCTTGAACCGTGTCGGCCTGCAACTGGAACAACAGATTATCGACAATCTCGCCAACCGCGAGAGTCTGCTGGGAAGTCTGCGCGCCTACCTGATGCTGAATATGGAAGATCGCCGGGATCCCGTATTTCTGCAGGACTGGATGGCTCGGGACTGGTCGCTTCGCTACAGTGGTAATACCGAAGCACAGCAAGGCCTCAATCAACATTTTGCCCGGCTGCTCAGCGACGATTTCACAGCCTATGCGCTGGATGACAACCTGGTAGCCAATGCGCGGGCAGAACTGCGCAGCGAGTCGCTTGCAACTGTGGTCTACCGCATGATGCGAGAACAGGCTGCCAGCCTGCCCGATTATCGGCTAGCTCAGCACATGGGACCCCAGGCTTCCCTGCTGACCAGCAATGACAACATCATTCCCGGCTTCTTCACCCGTGATGGCTACAGTCAGACATTCATGGCCGAGGGAGGCGAGTTGGTTCGCGAAATCCTGAGGGACAACTGGGTACTCGGGGAGAGCGATGAGCTAAGCGTGGCTGACCTCAACCGCCTGATGGTCGAAATGGAACAACTGTACTTCGAAGATTATGCCGAGCGCTGGTCCGACGCTCTCTCCCGTTTACATATCCAGTCTCTGGGTAGCGCAGACGACGGCGCTAAACAACTGACCGGCCTTACTGCAGCAAGCTCACCTTTACTGATGCTGCTCACTCAGGTGCGCGAAAACACCCTGCTCGCGGGTATGCTGGACTCTGATGTATCGGCCAAGGATCTGACCGGCGCAGCTCAGTCTGCCGGAGTGTCGTTGGGACGCAAAGGCCGCCTGGCGGCCATGGCCGCCGAGGAAGTGCAGTCGGCGGCGGCGCAAAGTCTGCCAGCCAACGCACGCAAGAACCTACAGCGTCAGTTCGAGCCATTGCATCGTTTACTCGATGAACAGGGCGCACCCGGTCCTGAACTGACCAGTACGATGCAGGCACTGGACGGACTGAAACAGCAGCTGACCACGCTGGCTCAGGCCAGCGTACCTGAACAGGCCGCTTTCAAGATGGCCAAGGCGCGGATGGAAGGTCGCCGCGACGCTATCAACCAGCTGCGCGTCAGCTCCAGTAACCTGCCCCAACCCATCGGGGCCTGGATGGAAAACCTGGCCGAAGATAGCTGGATGCTGGTATTGGGTGACGCCTACACCTATCTCAATCAGCGCTATCGCAGTGAACTCTTTAACTCCTACAGCAACTCCCTTGGCGAACGCTATCCGTTCGTAACCGAGAGCGAAAGCGATGTGGTATTGGCGGATTTCCGCGAATTCTTCAGAGAACAAGGCACAGCTGACGCGTTTTTCGATAGCTACCTGAAAGCCTTCGTAACCGACAATAGCGGTGCATTCAGTCTGCGCTGGGTGGATGGACGCGCCCTACCCCTCTCGCGTGAGTTCCTGGCCCAGATGGACAAGTTGCAAACCATTCGCCGCAGCTTCTTTGCCGAGAACCCCAACGAGCCACAGATTCTTTTCAAGCTCGAGCCGCACTCCCTTGACTCCAGCCTGGGGCGTGCCAGCTTCCGGTTCGGGGCCCAGAGCATGGAATATCGTCACGGCCCGATCATCCAGACATCGTTCCGCTGGCCAGCAGACAACGGCGAGGGCCGAACCAGTCTGACCGTGGAAGATCTGGGTGGGCGGCGCGTCGGTATCGAGCAGAATACTGGGCCCTGGTCGCTGTTCCGCCTGCTCGACATGATGGAGGTCGCACATCATTCAGATCGAGATGTATTGATGCTCAAAGCTAATCTCGGCGGCTTGCGGGCCAATTATCTGCTGCACAGCCAGCGTTCGCCGAACCCCTTCGACCTGAGTCTGCTGCGCAACTTTAGTCTCCCGGCCCGCCTTTGATGACTCAGATAAAGACTTACTGGCAGAGCGCGGCGCGTACCGATCGGGGCAAAGTACGCGCACGTAACGAGGATGCCGTGCTAGCGCTCCCCGAGCGGGGTCTCTGGCTCGTCGCTGATGGCATGGGCGGGCACCAGAACGGCGCGCTCGCCAGTCGCCTGATTGTGGAAGAAATCGTCGAGCTGCCCATGTGTGGCGGCCTTGATGATCGACTGCTGGATATCCGCGACTGCCTGTATCGAGTCAACCGTCTACTTGGCCATGAGATCACCATGACCGCGGACAGGCCTGACAGCATCATGGGCAGCACAGTGGTGATCTTGCTCGCTCAGGGTGAGCGCGCGATCTGCGTCTGGGCCGGGGACAGCCGTTGCTATCTCTGGCGTAGTGGCAAGCTGTATCAGTTGTCGCGGGACCACTGTCTGATGCAGGAGTTGATTCATGAACAGCAAATAAGCCCCGACGAGGCCGCCAGCCATCCCTCAGCCAGGGCACTGACCCGGGCGGTGGGTGCCAGCGACGATCTGATGCTGGATATCGTCGACTTCACCATCTACCCCGGAGACACGCTGATGCTATGCAGTGATGGGCTCTATCAGGATCTGTCCCGCGACGATATCAGCCAAGCTCTCAGCCTGGAGTCGACCGAGCGCGCGTTGCAAAGGTTATTTCGTCAGGCCCTCGGCGGCGCCGCCCGCGACAATATCAGTGCCATCGTAATCCGCCCATGAGAACTTCGGAGCCCCTATGATCGAGTCCGCTCAACAGCCCTCTTCCGTCCTCACCCGATTGGCCGAAAGCCATAAGAACCCGGCAGCGAATGACAAGGCCATGCGTGCACGCGAATTGCCCGACCTACTCTGCAAACGCTACAAGATCGAACGCCTGCTCGGGGTCGGCGGAATGGGAGCCGTCTATCGCGCACAGGATCTGCTGCGCGAACAATACGGCGATCCCGATCCCTACGTTGCAATCAAGACGCTTAATGAAGAGTTTGCCGAGTATCCCGATGCCAATGCGTTGTTGTACACCGAATTTGCCCTGACCAGCCGGTTGCGCCATAGCAATGTGATCCGTCTGTACGCCTTCGATATCGACCCGGACAGCCAGCGCGCATTCATTACCATGGAGCAACTGAAAGGCCCCACACTGGACCAGCTACTTGAGCAGCATCCCGATGGCCTACCCTGGCTGGAGTTTCGCAGCATTGCACTACCGCTGCTGGAGGCTCTGGTCTGCGCCCATGACATGGGTGTGCTGCATGGCGACCTAAAACCCAGCAACGTGATACTCGCCCGCGACGGACTCAGGTTATTCGACTTCGGCCTTGGCCAACCGGTCAAAGGTCTTCTCAACAGCTTGCCTCGCCTGAGCCGCAAGCGGATTGCCGCCTGGACTCCTCGCTACGCCGCACTGGAATTACTCAACGGTGAACCCCTGACTACCAGTTCGGACATTTATGGTATGGCCTGCATACTCTACGAACTGTCCAGCGGGCTGCACCCTTACAGCCGCCTGACCGCCAAACAGGCGAAGGTCATGGAACAGGACAAGACCCTGCAGAAACCAGCGAAACTGCCAGCCCATTGCTGGCCAGCGCTGCGCACTGCTCTGGCCTTCGACAAAGAGGACCGGGAGATCGATGCTCAGGTCCTGCTGGACGCCTTTGCCGCGCCACAACCGGGTTTGCTCAAACGCATCATCAGGCGTCGCTCAGCTTAGAGTGATCAGCGTCTACGGCTGAATGTGGCGACCACTGATGTTGATTCAATGTTCCATTCAGGCACGATATCCGGCCATGGCCAGACCCGATTGCCGTCACGATCACTACCCCGCGACCTACCTCCCCCGTCATCCTCGCGAACGCGGGGATCCAAGAGGTCTCTCCTCCGGCGCGAACTCTTGTGTATACCTGAGCCTCAGAATGGATTCCCGCGTGCGCGGGAATGACGGGATAGGGGGAGCGCGGGAATGAGGAGGGAGGGAGTTAAGGCGGTGACTTGCTCGGGGACTCTGCAACTACCAGGTGAGTCGGGAGGGAATGAAGAGGTAGGTGGACTCAGGAATGGCAGGGAGCGGTGTCGGCCGCTCCCGTCATGTGTCTGGCCTAGTGGCCGCCCTCTTCGCGCATCATGGTCAGAATCTGGCGCTCCATGGCGGCATATTCGGGGTGGCTGCGCAGATCTTCTCGAGTGTTCACAGTACCGCTGGCTTTGAAGGGTGGATGAAGAATGGTCTTTACCCTCCCCGGATGACGCGAGAGAAACACAATCTGGTCGCCCAGCAGCAGCGCTTCCTCCACATCATGGGTCACCATCACCACGGTCATGCGTTCCTTGCGGATCACATCCAGCAGCAGCTCCTGCATCTGCCAGCGCGTCTCCGCATCCAGTGCGCCGAAGGGTTCATCCATCAGCAGCACCTTGGGTGTATTGGCCAAGGCCCGCGCCAGGGCGACACGTTGGCGCATACCCCCCGACAACTGGTGCGGATAAACATCAGCAAAGGCGCTGAGCCCTACCCGCTCCAGAAAGTAATCCACGGTACCTTCCTGCATGGCCAATACATCGCCATTCACCCGCAGGCCATAGGCAACGTTGTCACGCACCTTGAGCCATGGAAACGAGGTATAGCCCTGAAAGACCATACCCCGATCCCGATGCGGACCACGCACCGGTTCATCACCAAGGCTTACCTGCCCGCTGGATGGCCGCTCCAGCCCGGCCATCATCCGTAGCACAGTGGACTTGCCGCAACCGGACGGCCCAAGAAGAACGCACACCTCGCGTACCGGCACATCAAAGCTGACCCCTTCCACAGCCACCACCTGGCGACCATGGTCGGAGAACACCTTGCCTAGTTCGCGTACCTGCAAACCCTGATGACCTGCTTCAAGCTGCATGGCCGTTGCGCTCATTCTGCCTCCAGAGCCGCCTTCAGCGGAGCCAACTCCACACCCGTGGTCCAGTCGTGCTTGCCGTCAGCCAGCCCGAACTTCTGCCACCAGGCGTTAGTGGTATCCAAGTGCTCGACAATCTGGCCATTGGTCATGCCCAGGGGCAGCTCGCCCTCGGTCACGCCCATAAATCGACCAGCCTGCTCCTTGTCGAATACCATGATGCCGCCCTTGTAGATATCGCCATCAGAACCGATCACCATTTCCACATCGCTGACATCAAACTGGATAGCCTCGGCAATAATGCGGTTACCTTCCTCGGGATTGGCCTTCCAGAAATCCACCGCCTTGAAGTACGCGTCCATCGCCAGATTGGCTGCCTCGGGACGTTCACTCAAAAATGCCGAGCTCATGTACATGCCATCACCCAGCAGGGCCGTGCTGATCCAATCGCCCTGGCTGGAATCAGCCACTACGCGCGCACCGGGCATGTTTGCGAGCAACTGGCTACCAAAGGGTTCCCAGAGTTCAACAGCGCTGACGCTGCCACCCAGCATGGCACCAACGGCTTCATCCATGATCACGTTAACGAATTCCACCTGGTCGATGGCCACGCCGTTCTGTTCCAGCCAGATACCCATAAAGATTTGCGTGAGGCCACCCTCCATAACGGCGATCTTCTTGCCTACCAGATCCTGTGCATTCTCGATGCCCGGCGCGAGGATGATCTTGTCCGTGCCATAGGAAGGGTTGGTGTAGGTCACCAGCTTCACCGGTACATCCTTGTCCACCGCAATCGGGCCGTATTCGACCGTGCTCGAGGTGATGTCCAGTTGCCCGGCGCTCATCAGCGCGAAGCTCTCGTAGGGGTCCTCGATAATGCTGATATTCAGATCCAGGTCAGGTACCAGGTTCTTCTCCTTGGCGATAAACCAGAAGCCATACCCCGGCCAGGAGAACAGTGACACATTGACCTGCTCCTTTGCCTGAACCACCCCCGCCGCACACATCAGCGCCGCGCCCAGTACACAGCCCTTGGCTGCCCTGCTCAAGTCACTCAATTGCATGGTCGTTCTCCTAGTTGAAAAAATCCTAACCCAAAACCAAGATGGATCCCCGCCTTCGCGGGGATGACGGCGGGATAGCCGAGGCCCTCCCTGCTAATTCCCCCGCTGCCGCAAATACGGAAACATCAACCAGTGCAACCCGCGAAAGGCCAGATCACACAACAGCCCCAGCACCCCAATCACCACAATGCCCGCCATGATGTCGTCCACGTGCACAAAGCGCCGGGCGCGCATCATCATCGCGCCGATGCCATCGGTGGCCGCGACGATTTCGGCGATCACCAGATATGTCCAGCTCACCGCCAGCATCTGCCGGCAGGTATCGACAATTCCGGGCATCGCTGCCGGCATCACCACCGTCCAGAGAATCACCCGCCGTGGCGCTCCCAGGGTCTTGGAGGTCTCGATAAAGTCGGTCGGCACCTGCCGCACCACATCGCTGATCAGGGTGATCAGAAACCACACCACACCCAGAATCAGCAGCATCACCTTTTGTTCGTCACCGGTGCCCAGCCACATCAGCAGCAAGGGAATAAAGGCCGGTGCGGGCAGATAACGGAAGGCGGACACCAGCGGATTGAAGAACGCCGACACCACCGGAAAGGCCCCCATCAACACCCCAAGCGGCAGCGCAATGGCCAGCGCCACCGCAAAGCTGATACCGATACGCCGCAGACTGCTCCACACATCGGCAATGAATCCCTTCTCGAAAAACAATTCGCGCAGCGCCTCCAGAACCTGCAACGGCCCTGGGAACAGAGGGCTTGCCTGGCCATCAGCCGTAGCCGCTACATGCCACAACAGCACAAAACTCACCCACGCCAGCACCCCCAGTGCCAGTTTCAGGCCGGGGGTCACCGGCTGCTTGAAATCGAAATGCTCACCTACCGCAGCCAGAAACTCCCGCATCAAATCCTCCTCAGAATGCCGTCAGAAACGACAGGGCATTCACGCCCACCGCCTGACCATCACGCACGCTTTCGCGAACATCTACAGTGCCGTACTCCTCCGCCAGCACTCGCTCTACCCGGTGCTGGTGAAAGCTCTTGAGCTGTCCCCACACGCCCAGCTGCTGCGGGCACTCGCCCTTGTAGATCTCCTGATGAAAAGCCGGTAGTCGGTACCAGGCCATATTCGGCTTGGTGTGATGGGCGTTGTGATAGGAGAAATTCAGCGCCAGCAGATTCACCCACGGCAAGCGCTCGGAGAGCAGGTTGCTGTAGGTATTGGTCTCTTCGTACTCGCGGTTACCCTTGTACGGCGGCTTCTGGTCCGGCGTATCCAGGGTGTAGAAGATCTCGTAATTGTGCTGAAAACTGTCCATAAAGCGCAGGAACGTCAGGAACAGGCAGTACGCCAACGCATATCCCAACGCAGCCCAAGGGGCGAACCAGAGCACCAGGGCAAACAGGGTGAATCGAATCAGCGTCACGCGAATTACCCGACCGCGTTGGGCACGTTTGCTCTCGTAGATGAAGGGCGCAGCGATCAGCATCGCATGCATCAGCAACTCCACCGCCGGGATGTAACACCACTCCAGCGCGCGCACCGCCTTATGCAGACGCGGCCGCGCCAGCAACCAGGCGCGATAGTCGAAGGCCACCGGCTCGCAGTTATCCACATGATGGCGCATGTGCTTGTAACGCATGTCCTCATAGGTGCCGTAATGCGATCCGGTAATCACATTCATGCAGCGGCCGAGCACCGTGTTGTGCTCCACCTTGCGGCACAGTGCATTGTGGCCGCAGTCGTGAAGCAGATAGGCCGCAATCACCATGCCGTGGGCCACCGCCAAAATGCCCAGCGGTACACTCCACCAGGCCTGCAACAACAGCAGCGCCCAGCCACCGATATAGGTCAGCAGCACATAACCGATAGCCAGCGTGTTGGGCACCATGCCCTCGTCCCGCCAGATACTCTTGTAAACCTGCATTGCCAATGCCTCCTGTTGAAATGTGGGGTGATTACCGCTCCAAAAACCGATCCCGCTGCCGCAACGCAACCCACCGATTCATCTCCCACAAGTCCGCGATCGGCATGCCGGTAAACGGCAGTTTGTGCAGATAGCCATCCGGGCCGAACTCGGGGGTCATGGTGGTGTTCTTGTAGCCCTGGCGGGCCTGGGCGTTCCAGATCGCATCCCAGCAGCGCTCGTGAGACGCCAGTGCCTCTGCATACTCCGGCGCCCGCGGATGCGGCACCTGCGGTCCCTGGTCGTAGCCCACCCGGCTATGAATGTGATGGGCCTGCTCGGCCACCTCGATGATGGTATCCATCTCGCTGTCCATCAGCCGCTCGCAGACCACCACCCAATGGCTGAAATCACAGGTAATGCGCAACTGCGGCAATGCGCGCAGCACGTCGCGAGTCACCCAGGGATTGAAGAAGGAGCGACCGCGATGGGTCTCGAAGCTGCACAGCACGCCATGCTTTTCAGCCAGGGCATGGGCGCGGCGGAAGAAATCGATCTGCACGTCCAGCGGCCAGGCGTCGCAGCCGCCCATCACATTGCAGAAGCGCGGCTTGAGCAGCAGACTGCGCTCGATCTTGGCCTCAAGCGACGCCAGATGGTCTTCAGGGGTAGCGTGGCGGTCCGGTACGTAACTGCCTGTGGTGCAGATCTCGGCCACATAATCCAGACCATGGGTTGCCAGTACGCTGGCAAATGCATCCAGTTCTGCATCGTCATGGGGCGCAGGCGCCTCAATCCCGGCAAACCCGGCATCGACCGCAAGCAAGGCTGCTGCCTCAACAGAGCCCTCGTGCCCCCACAAGGTCTTGAATAAATCCAACTGCATAGCGCCTCCCCCGGCAAATTCATCGACCAGTATCAAAGCAATCGCCATGCCATATAGGTGCAACTTTGCATAGGTTACTGTTTTACATGCCAATCGGCATGTATACAGAAACAGAGAGGTCGCGACATCGAGGGAATCCTGCACCAGCTCGGAGCAGCCCGCACCACAACGTACCCGATGATTGCACGCCGCAGCACAATCAAGCCTAATACGGGAAACAGATCAGCAGGCTCGCAGGATGACCAAGCGCTACACCCTATCCCACCGCACCAAGGCCGCTGAGGCGATCTTCGTCATCGACAGCTTCTGGGCGCACATCTTTGCCGACACTGGTGTGAGCGATCTCAACTACTGCGATCTGTTCACCCAGATGTGGCTCAAACGCAAGGGACCGCCGCCTGCCAAAACGGATCTATACGCGCTGATGCCGAATATCAGCCGCCGCACCGCCGTCAAATATGTACAGAACGCCATAGACCGCGGGATGCTCGCCGAACAGGAATGCAACACCGACCGCCGCCTGCGCCTGGTCACCCTCACCCCCGCCGCAGCCAGCAAGGTAGAGCGCTTTCTGGATCATACGTGCAGTAGTTTCAGTGAGGTGGGGAAATAAAGCGCAGACAAGGCGAGCTTTAACTGTTTTGACACCAAACACGCACCATGTAATTATTTTGAATAAATATTAATGGTTTTGGTGGCAATCATGGGTGATCTGGTTGGTTATGCGTGGATTCAGCAAACGTTCGGCATCGAGCTTTGCCAGCCGCTGGTGACGGTCAGCACCATTGGGCCATCGAGAAAAACGATCGAAACAGACAGCGCCACCAGCGAGACGTATCAGAGTCACTACAAGCCTGAAGACACCTTATCGGGCCATCTAACCTTTGCACTTAAACGCGAGCCATTGAGTCTTGAGCTACTGTCTCGCTTGTTCAACCTGCTCGACCCGGCTCAGTTGATCGCCTGGATTCACGCCGAACCAACCGGTCAGTATGCTCGCAGAGCCTGCTTTCTCTACGAGTGGCTGACGGACAGAGAGCTCGATCACCCGGGAGTGACTCAGGGAAATTACGTCAGCCTTCTCGACGACAAGAGGTACCTGCTAGCCTCCTCGGTAACAAAAAACCCCAGGTGGCGCATCAACGATAACCTGCCCGGGGATAGGTATTTTTGTCCAATAGTTCGCAAAACTGATCCAATAAAAAGCATCGAGTCATACGACATCGCTTCGGCCATCGACGACCTCGGAGCCGAATTTGGTCAGGAAATTCTTTTGAAAAGCGCTGTGTGGCTGACCATCAGAGAGAGCAGATCAAGTTTTGCCATTGAGCACGAACAAAATGAAACAGATCGCATCAGGCGCTTTGCCAGCGTAATGGAAGATCAATGCGGGAGACTGGATGATCCATTTTTGCCCGCAACCCTTGTCAGTCTGCAAAAAGAGATTCTGGGTCCGAATTCGCTATCTTATGGCGTGCGCCGGTCCCCGGTCATGGTCGGGGAGACACGGGCATACGACAACATCATTCACTATCTTGCGCCACATTGGGATGACCTCCCTCGCATGCTGCAGGGCCTGGCGGCTTTTGAGCACAAGACACGAGGGCAGAGCCCCCTGCTACGCGCTGCTGTCCTCTCCTTCGGGTTTGTGTACATACACCCCATGTCGGATGGCAACGGCAGGATATCCCGGTTCTTCATCAACGACTGCCTGCGTCGCGACGGAGCGCTTGCGTACCCCTATATCCTGCCTGCCTCTGTGGTCATGCAGGACAAGTCATTCCGGCCGCTCAACTATGATCAGGCACTGGAGGTATTCTCCAGACCACTGATGCGAGCCATCAGAAATGACATACATTCTGATCCCGGAAATACCATGTACGGAGCCGACGGTATTCCTTACGACATTCAGTTTTCCAGATACGTTGAAACCAACAGCGCTTGGCGATACATCGACCTGACCCGACAGACAGAGTATCTGGGAAAGGTGATAAAACAGACCATTGAATCTGAAATGCGGGCAGAAGCAAAAACCCTGAAGTCCCATGCCACCGTCCGACTCGAGATCAAAAGCATCATAGAAGGGCCTGATGCTGTAATAGATCGGATAATCCGTTCGATCCGTCAATCAAACGGAGTGGTTTCGAATAAGCTCAGGAAAGAATATCCGCTACTGGAAGATGTCGAGATCGCCAGCAGCGTCATCGAGGCAGTCAAACGTCACATGCCATGGTAGTAGCGGTCGCCCGACCGCGAAGCAGAATGCACGGCGGCCCAGCCCATTCGCGACGGGGCCGTCGCTCCCACAAAAATCCTACCCTTTGGGGTTAAATCCCCCCAATAGCCTCAACCAGCTTGGCCGTCTCACGCTCCATCAGCACCTCATCCCCGCGGCTTTCGACGTTCAGGCGAATCACCGGCTCGGTATTCGAGGCACGTAGATTGAAACGCCAATCCGCATAGCAGATGCTGACCCCATCGGTATGATCCACGTCCAGCGCAGCCGGCGCGTAGCGTTCTTCGATGGCCTTGAGCACAGTAGGCGCATCACTGACCGTCAGGTTGATCTCGCCGGAAGACGGGAACCGCGCAATGCGCTCGTCCACCAGTTCGGACATCGGCTTACCCTTCACGCACAGCAGCTCCGCCACCAGCAACCACGGGATCATGCCGCTATCGCAATAGGCGAAATTACGGAAATAATGGTGCGCGCTCATTTCGCCGCCGTAGGCTGCATCTTCTTCACGCATGCGCTGCTTGATAAAGGCATGCCCGGCTTTGGTCTGTACCGCCACCCCACCGTTTTCCTCAACCTGCTCCACGGTATTCCAGACCAGACGCGGATCGTGCACGATCTTGGCGCCCGCCTCTTTCTGCAGGAAGGCTTCTGCCAGCAGACCAACAATGTAGTAGCCCTCGATAAACCGGCCCTGCTCATCAAACAGGAAGCACCGGTCGAAATCACCGTCCCAGGCAATACCCATATCAGCACCGTGCTTGAGCACTGCGTCGCTGGTCAGACTGCGGTTCTCGATCAGGATCGGGTTGGGAATACCATTAGGGAAAGTGCCGTCCGGCTCGTGGCAGATCTTGATCAGCTCCACCGGAATGTTCAGCTTCTTGAAGGCCGCTTCCACGGCATCAATTGCCGGGCCTGCAGCGCCATTACCAGCGTTAACCAGCAGCTTCAGCGGGGTAAAGTTGGCCGGTTCGATGTAGCCCATCAGATGTTCAACGTAATCAGCACGGGTATCCACATGCTTGTAGCTGCCACGCTTGTCATCCGGTACAGACGGATCACGACCATCAACCAAGTCGAACGTCATGCCTTCAGCCAGGGTGCGGATCTCCTTCAAGCCCGTATCGGCGGAAATAGGCCGCGAGCCCTCGCGTACCAGTTTCAAGCCATTGTAATCGATCGGATTGTGCGATGCCGTCACCTCGATCCCGCCATCGACGCCCAGGTGGAAGGTAGCGAAATATACCTCTTCCGTGCCGGCCAGACCCAGATCCAGCACATCGACGCCCTCGTCACGCAGGCCATTGGTCAATGCCGTTTTCAGAGCCTCGGAGCTCTCACGCACATCACCGCCCAGGACGATCTGCTTGGGCTTGAGCCACTGGGCAAAAGCGCGGGCGATACGATAGGAGACGTTTTCATCCAGTTGCGTGCCAAGTTGGCCACGGATGTCATAGGCTTTGAAACAGGTGATCTCAGACATAAAATTCCATATAAGATTGATTAATCCATCGCGCCGCAACGACGCTCCCAGCAGGGCGCAAGTGTAACACTGCCAAACCCCGGTAATGCTGTACCCCAAAGTCAAAATGGATTCCCGCCTTCGCCCTCCTCCCCGTCATCCTCGCGAATGCGGGGATCCAAGCGGTATCTCAAACTGCACACTGACCCAGCAACAATCCATGAGGCCTAATGGATTCCCGCCTGCGCGGGAATGACGGGGGTGGGGCTGGACTTCCGAGTGCGCCCGCCACCTCGTCATCCTCGCGAACGCGGAGATCCAAGCGGTGCCTCAGACTGCACACTGACCCCTCGACAATCCATGAGGCCTTGAGGATTCCCGACTGCGCGGGAATGCCGCGGTTGAGGTTCCCGTGTTCCCCTGCCACCTCGTCATCCTCGCGAATGCGGGGATCCATTCTGACTTTGGGTTACCCCCGCAATATCCGCCTCACCAACCCCGCCGTAGAGCCATCGGTCTCACCACACTCGGCCCCACGTAATCGCGCCAGCGTATCCACCGCAATTTTCTTGCCCATCTCAACCCCCCACTGATCGAACGGGTTGATCTGCCATATCACCGACTGTACGAATACCTTGTGCTCATAAAGCGCAATCAGCGCACCCATACTCCGTGGCGTTAATTCATCCAGCAGTAGCGTCGTACTCGGCTGGTTGCCACGGTAGCGCTTGTTCGCCGTCAGGCTCTCGGGATCGGTCAGTGCCGCATCACCCAATGCCAGCAAGCGTGATTGCGCAAGGCAATTTGCCAGAGCCAGCTCGTGTTGGGCCGCCAGCTCAGGCGCCGCGTCATCATCCCGCTTTTCCTGGTAACGACGGGTCGGCATGATGAAATCGCAGGTCACCGCTTCGGTCCCCTGGTGCAGCAGTTGGTAAAACGCATGCTGCGCATTCGGCCCCACGTTGCCCCACAGGATCGGACAGGTTGCCCAGGTCACCGTCTCGCCACTGCGCGTCACGCTCTTGCCGTTGGATTCCATCTCCAACTGTTCGAGATAATGCGGTAGCTCCTTCATCCGCCCGTCATAGGGCAGAATCGCATGGGCGTTAATCCCCAGGATGTTGGTATTCCACACCCCTACCATACCCATCAGCACCGGCAAGTTATCCAGCCAGGGCGTATTCCGAAAATGCTCATCCATCTCATGGGCGCCGGCGAGCAGTTCGCGGAAGCCATCCATGCCGATACCTAATGCAATCGGCAGGCCAATCGCCGACCAAAGGGAGTAACGGCCGCCCACCCAATCCCAAAGGCGCATCTGATTCTGCTGGGCCACGCCCCATTCAGTCATCTTATCGACAGCAGAAGATACGCCCAGAAAATGACAATCCAACAATCCCTGGCGATTACCCAGTTGCCGTTGCAACCAATGTCGCGCCGTCTCTGCATTGCTCAGGGTATCGATAGTAGAGAAGGACTTGGACGAGATAACAAATAGCGTCGAATGCGCACTCACCCGCCCAAGCAACTGTGAAATCTGGCTGCCATCCATTGTCGATGCAAAGTGTACCCGCAGAGGAGAAGCGGTGGATTTGCGCGAATCAGCCAATGCTTCGGTCATCATCAGGGGGCCGAGATCAGATCCCCCCACCCCGATGTTTATCACATCGGTAATGACTTCCCCCGTAGCACCGCGCCACTGCCCTGCCCTGATCTGGTTCACGATGGCTTCCATGCGGTCGAGTTCGGTATGCACCCGCGCAACCACATCTACCCCATCTACCTGGCAACGGGCCTGAGCCGGCAAGCGCAGCGCCCAGTGCATCGCCGCGCGGCCCTCGCTGCAGTTGACGTGCTCGCCAGCAAACAGTCGCGCTATCCAGCCATCCAAATCCTGTTCGCGCGCCACATCCACAAGATGTTGCAGGGTTTCTTCATTTATACGTTGCTTGGACAGATCCAGCACCAGAGGTCCACATTCCCGGGTAAGACGCTCAAAGCGCTGCGAGTCCGCGGCAAATAGGTCAGCCAGGTGCCTTTCACGCAAATTGTCGCCATGCGCCAATAAAGCCTGCCAGCCCGCGGAGGCAGGCACACCCTTGGGAATACCAACACTCATCAGCGCCGCCCTATGCCGTAGTACTCGAAACCGCTTTCCTTCATGAACGAAGGATCCCAGACGTTACGACCATCCAACAGAACCGGTGTATTCATTACTGCCTTGAGCAGCGCGAGATCGGGACTCCAATACACCTTCCACTCGGTCACCAGCATCAATGCATCAGCCCCGTCGGCTGCCGCATAGGGGTCATCATGCAGCACCAGGTCATCGCGCTCGCCCGCCCACTCGGCCAACGCAGGCAGCGCGCGCGGGTCATGCACGTGCACTTCAACACCCTGGGCCCAGAGCGCCTCAAGCAGTTTGAGAGAGGGGGCATTATCAATACGGGTAGAAGTCGGCTTGAAGGCCACGCCCCACATCGCCACCTTGCGCCCGCGCAGATGCGTACCGTAGCGATCCCAGAGCTTGCGAAACAGCACCTCTTTTTGCCGCTCATTAATATGCAGCACCTCATCCAGCAGCTGCGGCTGCATACCACTGTGCTGCAGAGTGCTCGCCAGGCTCATCACGTCGCGGGAAAAGCTCTGGCCGCCAAAACCACAACCAGGATAAAGGTAGGCATCACCAATACGCTTGTCAGCGCCCATACCCTGGCGCACCCGGTCGATATCCACTGCCAGATTATCCGCCAGGTTGGCCATATCATTCATATAGCTGATGCGGGTCGCCAGCATGCCGTTGATCGCCAACTTGGTGAATTCCGCCTCCCGAGGCAGCATCAGCATTACTGCATCCCGGCGGCGATTGAACGGCCGCAGCAACTCATAAACCAACCGCTGCGCCCACTCCTCATGGGTACCCAGCAACCAGTGGTCGGCACGCATAAAACCTTCGAGCGCAACGCCCTCGGTCAGCAGATCAGGCAGACTGACAGCCGCACAGGTATTGTCAGTATTAGTGCAACGCCGTTCCAGACTGACCTGCAGCGCTTCAGTACTTCCTACCGGAAACGTCGACTGATTAACCACCAACCAGTCCCGCTTCGGCAGCAAGGGCAGCTCGTCCATTATCGAGTGCGCCCTGTCGAGGGCATCGGGGCTCAAGGCGAGCCATAACACGGTGCTTTTATTACCAGGCGGCTCATTCAAACCGGCAAATTGCAAACGCTGAGCGTCCATCTGCATAACAATCAGATCAGACAGACCTGGCTCCTGGTATGGACACTCCCCAAGACGCAGACGCTCAGCTAGCGCCGGTTCAGACACATGCAGGCACACCCGATTGCCGCTGGAAGCGAGCGCCGCTGCACTTACCAGGGCGCAAAGAGTATCGCCATATACATCAAGATCCATGCTCAGTACCTGTCGTTAACAAAACGCACTAACTCGCGCATCGCCTGCCTCGAAATAGCGCAGCCAGAGGTCACAATATAGCCCGTGCCTTGCCCTGGCGCCTCTCGCCAACCAACAAAGCATAACCATCTCCCCCTGCAACCTACTCATAACCAATGAAACAGAAGCAAAAAAAATCACCCTAATACGCGACCTTAGCCAAGTCATCCAAATTTCATCTTAACTCGGCACCCTTAGTCGGCGTAGAATGTGCATTGCTTTGCGCAACACCACAATCCGGCAGCCCGTTTTCAGGAAATTGACACTAAATCCTGTGGCGGTAGCGTGCCTGAAGCTCCATTTTGGCGCATAGCAGTAGCTTGACCGCACCATGTGTGGCCACTACATTCAAGAAGCTTAAAGGCGATACACCCGCCGCAACGCAGAGTCCAATCGTTACATGTTCAAATCCATCCTTGTCGTATGCGTCGGCAATATCTGCCGCAGTCCCATGGCAGAGGCCATGTTGCTGGATCAGTGCAGCGCAAAAGGCATTACCGTGGCCTCCGCCGGAGTGGGCGCACTGGTCGGCAAGCCGATGGACGCCACCGCGCTGGAAATCCTCAAGGAAAACGGCCTGGACCACCCCACCCACCAGGCTCGCCAGCTCACCCGCGAGATGGTTCACCAGTGCGACTTGATCCTCACCATGGAGCCGCGCCATGTGCACAATATCCTGCGTATCGCACCCGAAGCCCGCGGCAAGACCTTTCTGCTCGGCAAATGGCAATCCGAAAAAGCCATACCCGATCCCTATCGCCAGCAAAGACCCGCCTTCGAACATGTATACAAACTGATCAGCGAAGGCACCGCCAGCTGGTCAAAGCACCTGTAAATCCATTTAATTTTGAATGACTGCCAAAAGGCCTCCATGCAAAACAATACACCCCCGGTTCAAGACCAACGCGACGACGATGAAATTGACCTGCTCACCCTTCTGGGCGCACTAATAGATGGCAAATGGATCATCATCGGCTTCACTGTCCTGTTGGCGATCATCGGCGTGGCCTACGCCCTGCTGGCCACACCCATCTACCAGGCCAATGCCCTGCTGCAGATCGAAGAAAAAACGCCCAGCATGACCGGCCTGAGTGAAATATCAGAAATGTTCGGCAGCACCCCCGTAGCCGTCACTGAAATCGAACTGCTCAAGTCCCGCACCGTCATCGGCCAGGCGGTAGAGAACCTCAAGCTCGATATCGTGGCTGAGCCCAAGTACTTCCCCGGCATTGGCAGCTGGGCAGCCCGCCACTATGACCCCTATGAAGCAGGCGAAGTCGCAGAGCCCTGGCTAGGCCTGGATTCATTTGCCTGGGGCGGTGAAGAGCTGGCGATCTTCCAGCTGGAAGTACCACCCGGCTACCTGGGCGAAACACTGACTCTCACCGCGCAGGACACTGGCACCTTCACCCTTCACGACCAGGACGGCGTACTGCTCATAGAAGGCAACACTCTGGAGCAGATCGACCGCGACGGCTTCAAGATCCAGGTGCAGGCCCTGGCAGCCCGGCCAGGCACCGAATTCCTGGTCACCAAGCACCGCATGCTCAACAGCATTCTGGAGTATCAGGAAGAACTGGGCGCAAGCGAAAAAGGCAAGGACTCCGGCATCATCAGCCTGAACATGCAGCATGAAAGCCCGGCACAGGCCACACGTATCCTCGACGAAGTAAGCCAGCTGTACGTACTGCAGAACGTAGCCCGTAACTCGGCAGAAGCAGCCCAGAGCCTGGAGTTCATCCGTGAACAGCTCCCGGTTGTACGTCAGGAGCTTGAACGTTACGAAGAGGCCTTGAACGAATACCAGATCAGCACCCAGTCCGTAGATATCACCATCGAGACGCAGGCGATACTCGACCAGATCGTCGAGCTGGACACCATGATCTCCGAGCTCAACCTGCGCCGCGCCGAGATGGAACGCCGCTTCACCCGTGAGCACCCCAACTACCAGGCCATGCTGCAACAGATGCAGCAGTTGGAGCGCCAGAAAGCAGCGTTAGAAGCCCGAGTGGGCGACCTCCCCTCCACCCAGCAGGAACTGCTGCGACTCAAGCGTGACGTAGCTGTGACTACCGAGATCTACACCGCCCTGCTCAACAGCTCGCAGGAGCTGGACGTGCTGCGCGCCGGCACAGTCGGTAACGTACGCATCATTGATGAAGCGGCAGCCAACGTGGAAGAGCCCGTCAAGCCGAAGAAGGCTCTGATCGCTGTTGTCGCCACTCTGCTAGGCGGCTTTATCGGCGTCGCCCTGGTGCTGTTGCGCCATGCCATGAACCGCGGCGTAGAAGACCCCGACGTGATCGAAAACCTGGGCCTGCCAGTATACGCAGCGGTACCCTTCAGCAAGGATCAGGAAGTGCTCGAGAAGCACACCAAAGGCCGTCACCGTGATGCCTACAGCGGTTCGCTGCTGCTCGCTGTAAGCAACCCGGCTGACCTGTCGGTAGAGTCCCTGCGCAGCCTGCGTACCAGCCTGCACTTTGCCCGCCTGGAGGCCAAGAACAACATCCTGATGATCTCGGGCCCAAGTCCATCGGTGGGCAAATCCTTCGTGTCCGTTAACCTAGCTGCCATCGTAGCCCAAGCCGGCCAGAAGGTATTGCTGATCGACGGTGACATGCGCAAGGGCTACCTGAACAAGATGTTCCGCATGGCACCAGAAAACGGCCTGTCTGAACTGCTCTCAGCCCGCATTACCAGCAACGACGCAATCCACAGCACAGAGGTCGAGAACCTGTTCGTTATCCCCCGTGGCCAGATCCCGCCAAACCCGTCGGAACTGCTGATGCATGCCAATTTCAGTAGCTTCCTGGATAACGTCAAGGATGAATACGACATGATCATCATTGACACCCCGCCAATCCTGGCAGTGACCGATGCCGCGATCGTCGGGCGCCATGTGGGCATGTCGCTGATTGTAACTCGCTTCGGCCTCAACTCGGCCAAGGAAATCGAGGTGACCAAGCGCCGCTTTGAGCAAAACGATATCCAGCTCAAGGGCGCCATCTTCAACGCCGTGGAAAAGAAAGCCAGCGCCTATGGCTACGGCAATTATGGTTATTACAATTACGAGTACAAATCAGACAAAAGCTAAAGCCAGACAGAGCGCATGTTCAATGGACCATGCGCTCTCCACCCTCGCCGATTAATGACCTTTACAGGCTCACTTTAAAAGCCATGAATCGCAAGTGCCTGCCCAGCTTCTCAATCCCAGTCAGTTTAATCAGTTTAAAAGGACTTAGTCATGACCGAGGCAACCAGCCCCGATGTCGTCTGGCATCAGTACAAGGTCAACAAAGACCAGCGTTCCGATCAGAAGCGCCAACAACCCTGCATCATCTGGTTCACCGGGCTCAGTGGCTCGGGTAAATCCACCCTGGCCAACGCCGTAGAACAGAAACTGTTTGAACTCAACCACCATACCTACCTGCTGGATGGTGATAATGTCCGCCATGGCTTGAACAAGGACCTCGGCTTCAGCGATCAGGACCGCCAGGAAAACATCCGCCGTATCGGCGAGTTGGCGGGGCTTTTTGTTGATTCCGGCCTACTGGTATTGGCCGCGTTTATCTCTCCATTCCGCGCTGAACGCCGACTCGTGCGCGAACTCGTGCAACCAGGCGAGTTCATCGAAGTGCACGTGGCCACGCCGCTCAGTGCATGCGAACAGCGCGATCCCAAGGGCCTGTATAAAAAAGCCCGCGCCGGTGAAATTCGAAACTTCACTGGGATCGACTCGGACTATGAGGCTCCAGAAAACGCAGAGATCATAATCGACACATCCACACAGAGCCTTGAAGACTCTGTCAGTCAGATCATCGGCTATCTCAAGGCAAAGCAGATACTGAAGGAGACCTGATATGGAACCCCGATATGACGTATTCAACGGCGATGCAGACGGTATCTGCGCATTGATTCAATTGAGACTCGCAAACCCGGCGCACAGTTCCCTGGTAACGGGCGTAAAAAGAGATATCGAGCTACTTCAGCAAGTACCTACAGATACCCCCACCATGGTCACCGCGCTCGATATAAGCCTGGACAAAAATCGAGATGCAGTCGACGCCCTGCTGGCAGCGGGCAGCACTGTTTTTTACTGCGATCATCACTACCCAGGGGACTCGTTACCGGACCACCCCAATTTTACCGGTGTGATCGATACCAACGCCACCACCTGCACAAGCCTGCTGATCGATCAGCACCTGAAGGGTCAGTTTCATAACTGGGCTATAACGGCAGCCTTCGGTGACAACCTCAATGCGGTCGCCAGTCAACTGGCCGTTGAGGCGGGCCTGACTGACAAACAGACTGAAGGTCTCAAACAACTCGGCATCTGCATCAATTACAACGGCTATGGCGCCAGCCTACAGGACTTGCACTTTCACCCCGCCGACCTGTACCAGGCGCTCTTGCCATACCCAGACCCCCTTCAACTACTGAAAGACAAACCCGCCGCATGGCAAAAGCTGAGTGACGGGTACCGGGAAGACATGGCCAAGGGCCTTGGTACGCCAGCATTACACCATTGCGACCACGCCATTGTGGTGCAACTGCCGGACGAGCCATGGGCAAGACGCGTCAGCGGCGTACTTGGCAATGATCTTGCTAATCAATATCCGGAACAGGCATGTGCGGTCGTAACCAATGCTCAGGCAGGCTTTTATCTGATCAGTATTCGCGCCCCCCTGAACAATCGCACAGGCGCCGATGAATTGGCACGCCAGTTCCCAACCGGCGGTGGCCGCAAGGCTGCTGCCGGGATCAACAAGTTAACCAGCGATCAGCTGGACACATTTATCCAGGCCATGGTCCGGCAATGGCAGTAACACTGAATGAGGAAACTTTCATGACCCTGACACCACCCCGTCGGACCCACCTGAAACAGCTGGAAGCCGAATCAATCCATATCATCCGTGAAGTAGCCGCCGAGTTCGATAACCCAGTCATGCTTTACTCCATCGGCAAGGACAGCGCGGTGATGCTGCACCTGGCGCTGAAGGCCTTTGCACCCGGCAAACCGCCCTTCCCGCTTCTGCACGTGGACACCACCTGGAAGTTCAAGGAAATGATCAGCTTCCGCGATCAACTGGCAGAAAATCTGGGGCTGAAACTGATCGTACACATAAACCAGGAAGGCCTGGAGCAAGGCGTCGGCCCGTTCACCCATGGCAGTGCGAAACACACCGATGTCATGAAGACCCAGTCACTCAAGCAGGCCTTGAACAAATACGGTTTTGATGCCGCCTTCGGTGGTGCAAGACGGGACGAAGAAAAATCCCGCGCCAAGGAGCGCGTGTATTCCTTCCGCGACAAGTTCCACCGCTGGGACCCAAAGAACCAGCGACCAGAGCTGTGGAACATCTATAACGGCAAGGTCAACAAGGGCGAATCCATTCGCGTCTTCCCCCTGTCCAACTGGACCGAACTGGACATCTGGCAATACATATACAAGGAGAAGATCGATATCGTCCCCCTGTATTTCGCCAAGGAACGCCCCGTATTAGAACAAGACGGCACGCTGATCATGGTGGATGACGATCGTATGCCAATAGGCCCCGATGACAAGGTAGAAATGAAATCAGTTCGCTTCCGCACGCTCGGTTGCTACCCCTTGACCGGCGCAGTGGAATCCACCGCATCTACCCTGCCCGAAATCATCCAGGAAATGCTGCTAACCCGAACGTCTGAGCGCCAGGGGCGAGTCATCGATCACGATGGCGCAGGCTCCATGGAAGAAAAGAAACGTCAGGGTTATTTCTAGAAAGCCAGTACCGTCATTGAGGAATACGTTATGTCACACCAGAGCGATCTGATTGCAACCGATATCGAAGCCTATCTCAACCAGCATGAAAACAAGGACATGTTACGTTTTCTGACCTGCGGCAACGTCGACGACGGCAAGTCCACCCTCATCGGTCGACTTCTATTTGATACCAACCTGATCTATGAAGACACACTTGCAGCTATACACAAGGACAATGAACGAGTAGGCAACGCAGGCGAGGCACTGGATCTAGCTCTGTTGGTCGACGGCCTGCAATCCGAACGTGAACAAGGCATCACCATTGACGTAGCTTACCGCTACTTCTCAACCGAGAAACGCAAGTTCATCATTGCAGATTGCCCCGGCCACGAGCAGTACACCCGTAATATGGCCACCGGCGCATCTACCTGTGACCTGGCCATCATCCTGATTGATGCCCGCCGTGGCGTACAGACACAGACCCGTCGTCACAGCTTTATCGCCTCCCTGCTGGGTATAAAACACATTGTGGTAGCCATCAACAAGATGGACCTGAAGGAGTACTCGCGGGATGTATTCGATAACATCCGCTTTGAATACCAGCAGCTGGCTGACAAACTGGACCTGCACAATGTGCATTTCGCGCCTGTCTCGGCCTTGAACGGTGACAACGTCGTCAACCGCAGCGAGCACATGCCCTGGTACGAGGGCCCGACGCTGATGGAAATCCTGGAAAGCGTTGAGCTGGTGGAAAACGAAAACCTGACCGATCTACGCTTCCCTGTTCAATACGTGAATCGACCCAATCTGGATTTCCGTGGGTTCTGCGGTACATTGGCAAGTGGCGTGCTACGCCAAGGCGACACCGTCATGACGCTGCCCTCTGGAAAGACAAGCAAGGTGAAAAGCATCATCACTTACGAAGGCGAACTACAAGAGGCCTTTCCTGGTGAAGCAATAACGGTAACGCTGGAAGATGAGATAGACGTTTCCCGCGGGGACACGCTGGTAAACCCGGCAACACCTGCTGTTGTTGGGAAAGCCTTTAGTGCACACGTCGTGTGGATGAGTGAAAAACCGCTAATCACAGGAAAGGAATACGGTTTCAAACTCGGGACCAAGGCTACAACGGGATATTTTACAAATATTGGGCATGAAATAGACGTCAATACACTTGATACAATGCCAGGAAAAACTACTCTCAACCTCAACTCAATTGGCCAGGTCGAAGTAGAGCTCACTGAGAATGCTATATTTGACAACTACAATGAGCTACCTCATACAGGAGCGTTCGCCGTCATCGACAGACTAAGCAATGTTACTGTAGGAGCCGGCATGGTAAAAGCACAATCAAAGAAAAAAACAGGCAACTTCACACAAAAAGAATACACCCAAATCGAAATTGAGCTCAACGCGTTTATTACAAAAAACTACCCAGAATGGGAATGTATAAAGATTTAATGGAGGCCAAATGCGGCTTTAAAAGCCGCACCAGAAAACGAAAAAGAAATAATATTCCATGAAAGCCAATAAAGCCAAAACTATTCAGTTCCTAATTATTTGTTATCCCGCAATGGAGCTACTCAACGGATATATATATAAATATGAACCGACAAAAATAATCACCAACATATATGCGATTTTTTTTATAGTCGTAGCCATTTTAACTCTGATCCGAAGCAGCATACCAGCCACATCAGTAAAAAAACTCTTACCACTTTTACTTTTGGTACCGTTATATCTTGCGATACTTACAGCCAGAGACCAGCTTTATTTTAGCGACATCAGCTTGTTTATAAGAAGCATAATCTTTGGAATGATAGCGTATCTCGCAATGACTACCATTGACAGATCCGAGCTAAACAGCTTTGTATACAGGTTTTGCTTATCATGGTGGGCCATAACTACCTGCGCTATATTTTCAAGCGCAGCATTCGATATCGGATTATCCACTTACGAAAAATTCGGCATTGGCAACAAATTCTACTTTCAGGCGAACAATGAGCTTGCAATATTTTATAGCAGCATATCGGCTTACCTCCTCACCGTTAAACCCAGACTCATGGCAAAACTAGCAATAGCTACAATTTCCATACTCTGTTTTCTAGCTATCGGAACAAAAAGCTTTATTATCACTGCAGCAATAATATTAACGAGCTCACTGATAATTAAGTCAAACAACAGGCACAAGTGGAACTCGCTTGCAATAACTCTAGCCCTTTCACCTCTACTTGTATTGATACTTTCGACCCAGATCAATTTAGATAAAATCGCCACAGAACTTATTGAATTACTAACAGCATATAGTAGCGGGGCCATAAAAATAAGCGAAAAGGTAAACCACTTAGGGACTATCTCCGCTTTATTAGGAGAACGAGACATCCTAATTTCTGACGCAATAGAAACCTTGTCTCCCAAAATCGGTTTGATAGAACTATTTTTTGGATTCGGCTTCACGAACTATGCGCAGATATACGGGAATAGCTTGGGACAAAACTTTAGATTTGTTGAAAATGATGTTGTAGATATTTTCTTCTCTTTTGGGCTGATCGGCATTACTGGATACCTCTTGCTAGTAGGGCATGGCATTAAAAGATTTATCACATTACAACCTACGACGAACACTCACGTTACTGCTGCCTCAATTTCATATATAAATGCTATTTTGCTAGGGGCAATATCAGGGCATGGAGTTTTTTTCACATTACCGTGTGTAGTATTGGCAATATTTGCAGCAACAAGCATAAAAAGGAAAAACTATGCATGAATCAATAGCATAGAACCACATATAACAGGTGCGTATGTAGCGGGCAGACCAACAACTCTACAATCCGCACATACCAAAAAACGATAATTAAGCAACAGAAATATCAAATAAGACCGAAGACTTATCAAAAAAACAACCTTAACTTATCCAACATAAACTGTCCTTGATAGATATATCCCACAAATTAGGACCCAGAAAGAGCATAAGACCGCAATTGAATCATCCGACACGTCCTCAAAACCATAAAGCGTAGGCGTTTAAACTGAACATGAAAAAACCCAGCGTTTTAAACATTAATCAAAGCGATCTAATAATCGGCGGATCAGATATATACTGGAAGCAACTCACGTCTCTTTTAGTTGAGAAAGGGCACCACGTAAAAGAATTTTCAAGCTCTGCTTCACCGACTCGTAGCCTTCCAACCGCAATAGATTTCAATAACCCAACGATCACCAATGCTTTAAAATATATTTACAACCGCGAAGCCAAGCAAAAAATATCATACCACTTAGATTCTATTGATGTAGCACATCTGCATATTTATTACGGAAAATTGACGGGATCAATATTAGGATCGATAAGATCGAAACAAGTACCGATAGTCCAAACTTTACATGAATACAAGCTCGTCTGCCCTATCTACACCATGCACCGTAACGACAAAACCTGCTACGCGTGCGTCAACAATAAATTCTATAATTGCCTATTAAACTCCTGCAATAGAGGCAGCCTCAGTAGAAGTTTGCTCACTACAGCTGAATCTTACATTTCGCTCGTAACTGGAAGCCAAAAAAAAATTGATGCATTCATTACGGTAAGTGACTTCCAAAAGTCAGAAATAAGCAAAATGGGATTCCCCGAAGAAAAATTAACGACTATCCATAATTTCATTGACCACTCGCAACATATACCATCAAATTTTACAGGCGAGCATCTACTTTATTTTGGAAGGGTCGAAAGAGTAAAGGGCATAGAGCATCTGATTAGGGCCATGCATCATCTTCGTGGGCACCACGGACTTAAGCTGCTCATCGCAGGCACAGGCAACTATCTTACCGAAGCCCAAAAGCTTGTCGATGAGCTGGGGTTAGGTCGATCAATAAAATTCCTAGGGCGATGCACAAAGATTGAGATCAATAGACTATTGGGGAGCTGTTTTGCAAGCGTTACGCCCTCAATATGGGCGGAAACATTTGGATTGACGCTAATTGAAAGCCTTTGCGAGGAGCGCCCTGTCATCGCCTCGCGAATTGGAGGCATGACAGAAATTATAGAGGAAGGAACCACGGGATACTTTGTATCCCCAGGCGACACTCGGAAACTGGCAGAGCGGATACTTTACCTTTACCAAAATCCGATAATTGCGGAAAGGATGGGCAAGGCGGGCAGAAGATCGGCCATTGAGCGTTTTTCGCCTGAAGCTCATTACAGAAAAATCATGCAAGTATACAAAACGGTTTTATAATATGATTGCCCAGCTAGACAAAACATTTATAAAGTTATCCAAACGCAAGACTTATACTCGTCTTTTATGTTATTTTTTCGAAGGTCGCCCCTTAACAACTAAAGGGCGGTGGATAAACCCCTTCGTTTTTACTACCTTTAAACTTTTTGAAAAAGTGCCTTTTGCCCGCAAGATAGTAAAGCCATTGTACATTGTCGGCACTGGCCGTTCAGGCACTACAATTCTCGGTTTAACATTATCGATCCACAAAGATATTGCTTTCCTCAATGAACCAAAAGCCTATTGGAACCATATCATTGACAATGAAGACCTGATTGGAAGCTACAGTAAGAGGCCTGGCCAATACTATATCAATCCGAACGAAATATCGCTCTCGAAAATTATCCATGCTCACAGAATTCTCGGTAACTTCCTGACATTTTCTAAATCCAAACGTCTGGTTGATAAATATCCAGAATTGATTTTCCGCTTCCACGCTGTCAAAAGAATTCATCCTGATTCAAAATTTCTTTTTCTCTACAGGGATGGGTGGGATACCTGCCACTCAATAGAAACCTGGTCCAAACGCTTAGGCACTGTAGTGGAGGATGAAACACACGACTGGTGGGGGCGCGACAATCAAAAATGGTTTGCTTTACAAGAAATTGTAAAAGATGACCCACAGCTTTCCCCATACTCCGATAAAATCGCAGACTATAGAGATCATAGATGGATGGCAGCTGTCGAGTGGATATTGACAATGAAACAAGGAATTAAACTGCTTCAGGAAAATCCTGACTGTGTGCTAGCTGTAAAGTATGAAGAGTTCGTGGCTGACAAGAATATCCGAGATAACATCCTTGACTTTTGCGACCTTGATAGAGATCAAAATTTTGACGACTACTGTAACGAGACCCTCACCTTACCATCCCCTAAAAAGCCAATTGAATTACCTGATGAAATTAGATCGGAGTTTCACAGGATAATGAAGGAGCTCGGTTATGAGTAGTAAGAACCTTTACATTCTGGGGATTCGAGGTATACCCGCTCAACATGGCGGTTTTGAGACATTTGCGGAGAAACTATCTCCTTATCTCGTCAAGCGCGGGTGGAACGTTGTTGTCTATTGCCAAGAAGACAGTAGAGTGAGGAAGTACGAAAGTTCGTGGGCAGGCGTTAAACGTATACATATACCTGTTACAAACTCTGGAGCTGCTGGTACAATAATTTTCGATTGGAAGGTCGTAGCTGATTCTCTTAAACACGATGGCTTGTTTCTAACATTAGGCTATAACACCGCAATTTTTAACACTCTCCAGCGCTTAAAAGGTCAAACTAATGTGATCAACATGGACGGCATCGAATGGCGTCGCGATAAGTGGGGCCTCATAGCCAAAACCTGGTTCTGGCTCAATGAACGCGTTGGTTGCTGGGTTGGCAATCACTTGGTCGCCGACCATCCAAAAATCAAGGAACATCTTGCTACGCGCGTCAGCCCAGAGAGGATCAGCATGATTCCCTACGGTGGGGATGAGGTCCTTGAGGCTGACCCAAACCTGCTTTCAGTCTACGGTATTGACCCCGGACAATTTTCTGTGATCATTGCTCGCCCTGAACCGGAAAATTCCTTTTTGGAAATGGTCCGGGCATTCAGTTGTAAGAAACGAAATCACACGCTGGTTGTGCTTGGTAACTTTCAACCCACACTCAATGCCTTCCACAAAAGGGTGATGGATGCAGCCAGCGAAGAGGTCATATTCCCGGGCGCCATCTACGAAGCACCCGTTGTTCAGGCCCTACGCTTTTATGCTCGTTTTTATTTGCATGGTCACCGGGTTGGCGGTACCAACCCGTCGTTAGTAGAAGCATTAGGAGCAGGCTGTGCTGTCATTGCCCACGACAATCACTTCAACCGCTGGGTAGCCGGACCTGAGGCTGCGTATTTTACTACCGAGGATGATTGCTCCCTTGTGTTTGACAAATTGCTAACGGACGACTACGCGGTGCTTGCCATGAAAGCTGCCAGTCGTTTGCGATTCAAGGAGCGCTTCACCTGGGAGCAAATCCTAAGTGAATACGAAGAACTTTTACTTAAGTGGTATCCATCCAGATAACGTCAGGGAACTTCATGTCATCACGCATTCTCGTAACCGGCGGGGCAGGATTCATAGGCTCGGCTGTTGTTCGTCACCTTATCCAGAATACTACGCATGTAGTCGGTAACATCGACCAACTGACCTATGCCGGAAACTTAGAGTCTCTTACCTCAATTTCTTCGTCACCCAGCTATCACTTTTATCACGTAGATATCTGCGATGCAGTAGCACTTAGCCGTGTATTTAACGAGTTCCGCCCAACTGCTGTAATGCATTTGGCTGCAGAGTCCCATGTGGACCGTTCGATTGACGGACCCGCTGAGTTCATCCAGACCAATATCGTAGGTACGTACACCCTGCTGGAGGCAACTCGCAATTACTGGAGCAACCTGGACGCTGATAAAAAGTCAGCATTTCGTTTCCATCATATTTCCACAGATGAGGTGTATGGTGACCTGGAGGGCACGGACGATCTGTTCACTGAAGATACTCCTTACGCCCCGAGCTCGCCTTATTCAGCCTCCAAAGCCAGCTCTGACCACTTGGTACGCGCCTGGCAACGTACCTATGGCTTGCCGACCCTGGTGACCAATTGCTCCAATAACTACGGCCCTTATCATTTTCCCGAAAAACTCATTCCGCATGTGATCCTCAATGCTTTGGCGGGCAAGCCGTTGCCCGTGTACGGCGACGGTTCCCAGATCAGGGATTGGCTTTATGTAGAGGATCATGCTCGGGCACTGGTTCAAGTAGTGACTGAAGGCGTCGTTGGGAAAACCTATAATATTGGTGGGCACAACGAAAAGCGCAATATAGAGGTGGTCCAGACCATATGCGACCTTCTTGAGGAACTGGCTCCAAATAAACCCGCCGGTGTTTCCATATATCGAGACCTTATCACCTTTGTAAAAGACAGGCCTGGGCATGACGCGCGCTACGCCATTGATGCGTCCAAGATACAGCGGGAGCTTGGCTGGGTCCCACAGGAAACATTCGAAACGGGGATTCGCAAAACGGTCGCATGGTATCTGGAGAATCGGGACTGGTGGGAACGCGTTCTGAGTGGCGACTACAGGCTTACACGTCTGGGCGAATAAGCCACTCTATTCAAGACTCAATACCAAAAGGATTTATTTATGAAAGGCATCATTCTGGCCGGCGGTTCCGGTACAAGGCTGCATCCCATTACCCGTGGCGTTTCCAAACAGATGCTGCCCATTTACGACAAACCGATGATTTACTACCCCCTGTCAGTGTTGATGCTGGCAGGTATTCAAGATGTACTGATCATCTCTACGCCTGAGGACTTACCCAACTTTCGCAAACTACTGGGTGACGGCTCTGATTTTGGCATACATCTCAGCTACGCAGAACAGCCCTCACCTGATGGTCTCGCTCAGGCATTTCTGATTGGCGAAGAATTCATAGGCGACAGCAATGTCTGCCTGATTCTTGGCGACAATATTTTCTATGGCTATGGATTCAGCGCTATGCTGCGGGAAGCCGCAAGTCGCACCACAGGTGCTACTGTTTTCGGTTATCACGTTAATGACCCTGAACGCTTCGGCGTTGTTGAGTTTGATGCCAATTCAAAAGCCATATCGATTGAAGAGAAGCCCACGAATCCAAAGTCCAATTATGCTGTGACCGGGTTATATTTCTACGACAATGACGTGGTTAACATAGCAAAAAACGTCAAACCTTCGCACCGCGGCGAACTTGAAATTACTGATGTGAACAATGCCTATCTTCAACGCGGCGATCTGCATGTCAGCAACCTTGGCCGTGGATTCGCCTGGCTTGATACCGGCACCCATGAGTCACTGATGGAGGCCGGCCACTTCGTACAGACGATCGAATCCCGCCAGGGTCTCAAGGTCGCCTGCCTTGAAGAAATCGCCTACAACCAGGGTTGGTTGAGCACGGAAAAGCTGGCTGAACAAGCGAAAGCCTTGAGCAAAACGGGATATGGTCAGTATTTGCTGCGACTCCTGGAACAGGAGCAAGGCAGATGAAAGTTATCGAAACCTGCTTGCCCAGTGTTCTGATTATTGAGCCGAAGGTATTCGGTGATCACCGGGGCTTCTTCTGTGAAACCTTTCAGGTAGAGCGCTATGCCGAGGTCGGTATCGCATTACCTTTTGTGCAGGACAATCACTCGCGTTCCGCTCGAGGCGTTTTACGAGGTCTGCATTTTCAACGTACTCGACCTCAGGGCAAACTTGTTCGTGTTAGCAGAGGTTCGGTATACGACGTGGCTGTCGACGTTGATCCGGCGTCACCTACTTGCGGACGGTACGTTGGCATAGAACTTAACGATGAAAACAACAAGCAGCTTTGGGTACCGCCGGGATACGCTCACGGCTTCTGTGTACTGAGCGACGTGGCGGACTTTCAGTATAAATGTACTGATTATTATTTTCCGGACGACGAAGGTGGGCTGTTGTGGAATGATCCGGACGTCCGCATCCCCTGGCCGATAGAGGCGCCCCAATTGTCCGCCAAGGACCAGAATAACCCGACGCTCCAGCGCTTACTGCATAAGGATCTCTGAGTATGCGAGTTTTAATTACCGGGGCTGGTGGGCAGGTGGGTTATGAGCTAGTTCGGCTGGCTCCATATGGCTTTGAAGCTCATGGTTTTAGTTCTAGGGAACTGGATATTACTAGTCCATTTCAGATAAAAAAGTCAGTAGAACAATTGAATCCTGATTTAATCATTAACGCGGCTGCCTACACTGCTGTAGACAAAGCCGAAAACGAACAGGATAGTGCCTATGCAGTCAATCGAGATGGTGTGGCTAATTTAGCCACTATAGCTGAGAGTTTAGGGATTCCATTCTTTCATATTTCCACGGATTACGTATTCGACGGCGGAGCCCAAAATGCTTACAAAGAAGATGATATAACTAATCCCACAGGATTATATGGTCTTAGCAAGCTAGCTGGTGAAGAAATTCTCGCTGCAACCTGTTTTCGACATTTAGTAGTCCGAACTAGCTGGGTTTTCGGCGCTCATGGAAACAACTTTGTTAAAACAATGATTCGCCTTGGGCAAGATCGTGATGCGCTATCAATTGTAGATGACCAGGAAGGAAGCCCCACCTCTGCAGCAAGCATAGCCCAGACACTTTGGCGTCTTGCTTCACATTACCGAGATAAAGGCACGTTACCTTGGGGCATTTATCATTATAGCGGTTGGCCTGCGTGCACTTGGTTTGAATTTGCCACAACGATTTTTGAGCTGGCCCACCCCCTCGGTTTAACTTCCCGAAAACCTCTACTTTCACCTATTAAGACCGTAGACTACCCTACACCCGCAAAGCGCCCAGCATTTTCCACTTTAGACTGCAGCAAATTATTCGACACCTTTGATATCCCACAATCTGATTGGGCTGATGACCTTAATTTAGTCCTTATAGAGTTAAGCAGAACAAAGTAATGTTAAAAAACAAAATAGTTCAGCTTGCTCAATTTGTAAGCGAACCACACACTAGAGAAATGCTTGTAGGTAGCGTGACCGCCTTGTTCATAAAGGTGTTAGCTGCAGGTGGTGTTTTTTTTATGAACGTGGTTATTGCGCGAAAGCTGGGCGCAAATGAAGCGGGTTTATTTTTTCTTGGATTTACTCTTACCTTTATCTTAGCCGCTTTTGCGCGCATGGGCCTGGATAATAGCCTAATCCGCTTTATTTCTAGCACCTCACAACCAGACAAAGTACATGGTATCTATAGAAAGGCTCTTGTTTGGTCAACTGTTTTGAGTCTGCTCACATCTGGACTACTAATTTATCTCGCAAAGCCTATCAGCACCTACATATTCAAACAACCGGGATTTTATGAAGTTTTAATCGTGACCGCTCTAGCAATCCCCTTTTCAGCGATTTATACAATTAATACCTTTGCCCTGCAGGGACTAAAAAAAATCGCTAAGGGAATGATCACACTAAATATTGTTGTCCCTTTCAGCATCCTATTTTGCATCCTGATATTCCCAATTAACACAGCCATCCTTACGGCGTGGATTTACCTAGGCGCATGCGGCATTGCTGTTTCGATCAGTTATTACTGGTGGCTGATTAGTTCTCCCAGATCTTCTACACGAACAGCCTTCGCCTCAAAAACAATTCTCGCCAGTTGTTTACCTCTGTGGGGCGTAACCGTATTGACACAGGTAATACAATGGTCCTCTCAGTTGATGATTGGGGTGTGGGCGACTAGTACAGATGTAGCACTATTCACTACAGCTCAACGCACTGCAATGCTCACAAGCTTTGTATTAATTGCGATAAACGCAATTGCTGCACCTAAATTTGCCATGATGTATAGCAAAGGTGACACTGAAGGCCTGCGCCGTATTGCTTTACTTTCGGCACGCTTACTTCTGGTAGCGGCAGTTCCCGCCATCGGTTTTATATTTATTTTCCCAGAATGGCTAATGGGGTTATTTGGCGAAGACTTTAAAGGTGCCGCAAACATTTTAATTATTTTAGCTGCTGGGCAGTTTATTAACATAGCAGCGGGATCCGTTGATATTTTGCTAAGCATGACTGGCCATGAAAGAGAGCTTCGCTTGAACGTTTTCTTGGGAGCTATATTAGGCGTTATCCTTGGCGTCTTATTAATACCAACTCACGGCATCTTAGGCGGGGCTATTGCCACAACTTGTGCTGTGAGCTCCCGTAGTATCTTAGGGGTATATCAAGTCAATAGATTATTAGGCTTCAACACCCTCGCTTTTTGGCGTAAGCTCTGACGGAGTTCCTAACTTGGAATTAAACGCCATTTTCACTCTGATCACGGTTGGGGTGGTACTCGTTTCGCTTGCAGCAACACGCATCCCTGCCGACCTCGTTTTGATGGGCGCTCTGGCCTTTCTAGTCATCAGTGGGATTCTCAGTGCCCCGCAAGCTCTGGCTGGCTTTGCAAACACCGGTGTCATTACCATCGCTACCCTCTATGTGGTCGCAGCCGGGCTCAAGGAAACGGGTGCCGTTCAATGGGTCGCATCACGTCTGCTGGGGCAGCCGAAATCTGTACGGGGAGCACAAGTTCGGATGCTGCTGCCCACTGGTCTACTCAGTGCCTTCATGAACAATACAACAGTTGTGGCTATGTTCATTCCCGCCATTCAGGACTGGGCTGCACGGCTGCGTATTTCACCTTCCAAGCTATTACTGCCTCTCAGCTACGCCACCATTCTGGGCGGCACCTGCACGCTGATTGGTACTAGTACTAACCTGGTTGTTGATGGACTGCTGCAGAGTAAAACAGGAACGCACCTTGGACTGTTCGAACTGGCCTGGCTGGGTGTGCCGCTGTTGTGTATCGGAGTTGCTTTCCTGGTCCTTTTTGCTGACCAGCTTCTGCCCAATCGTGGGGGTGTAACCGAGCAGCTGGAGCAGGTGCGGGAATACGGCGTGGAAGTCGAGGTGGAATCGCCTGGGCCGCTGGTTGGCAAGACCATTTCTCAGGCAGGCTTGCGCAGCCTGACCTATGGCTATCTGACCGAGATTGATCGCCAGGGCCGGCTTATTACCGCAGTAGAACCTGACCGTACGCTGCAGGCAGGTGACAAGCTTTACTTTATTGGCGCACCCGAGTGCGCTACCGAGCTTCGGCGCATTCAGGGCTTGAAGCCTGCCAACGGCAGCGTTCACAAGCTGGCTATTGCCAATCACCAACGTTGCATTGTCGAAGTGGTCTTAGGCTCCGAGTTTCCTGCCCTGAACAAGACAGTGCGCGAATCCAAGTTCCGCACTCGCTTCAATGCAGTGATCCTATCGGTTTCCAGGGAGGGAAACAGGATCCCAGGCAAACTCGGCGATATCCAATTCCGGGTAGGCGACACCCTGTTGCTTGAAGCAAGCCAGCAGTTTGCCGAACAATACCGATTCCGCAGGGACTTTCTGTTGGTCAGTGCCCTGAACGACTCTACTCCGCCCGACTTTCGCAAGGCGCCCCTGGCCTTGGGCATATTGTTGTCGATGGTGCTGATTAGTGCGTTCGGCCTGCTTCCCATCATGGAAGCCGCTTTTATCGCAGCCGGCGCCATGGTGGCTACGCGCTGCATCACCGCGGGGAAAGCCAGGCGTTACATCGATCTGCCAGTACTCATTGTAATAGCCGCCTCTTTCGCACTGGGCAACGCGATGACGGTGACTGGAGCAGCTCAGTCCATCGCTGGGCTCATCGTCTCAAGCGAGAGCATATCCCCCTGGCTGGCACTGGCGGGCATTTACGCTTTGACGGTCTTCTTCACCGAGATAATTACCAATAATGCAGCTGCTGTGCTGATGTTTCCGATCGCAATGGCGGTGGCTGAACTTCTGGGAGTCAATTATCTTCCTTTCGTCATCGCCATCATGTTTGCCGCCTCTGCCAGCTTTATAACGCCCCTGGGCTATCAGACCAATCTGATGGTCTATGGCCCGGGCCGTTACAAATTTACCGACTATCTAAGAATTGGTGTTCCGTTAAGCGCACTGATTGGAACTTCATCTGTAATATTGATCCCGCTCATCTGGGCGTTTTGAATTAGACGAAGCAAGTTGTTCTCCTGGTCTGTTGATCATTCAACCGTGAATAGTCAGCCTGTTTTTGAGGTAAACACCTAAATGTTAAACCGTAACAACGGGATCATCCGTTCCAATGAGCCTTTCCTGGCGGTCCTGCATCGTTGGCTGGACCTCTTCGTTATCGGCGTTGCCTTTGTAACCGCACTGCTCTGGCAAGGCACCCGACAGCACCCTGATCACTGGATTAGCCTGTTGGTCACATTGTTTCTGTTCTATCTGATAAACGACTTCAGCCGCCTTTACGGCTCATGGCGTGGCGAGCATAGCCTCGTTGAACTGCGCAAGGTTGCTGGTAACTGGGCTGCCGCCTTTGCCGGGATGTTCATCGCGGATTATTTTATCTTCCAGAATAGTCGGCTGCCGGATACAGACCGAATACTGTGGTTCGTGATTGGTCTGGTGGGCCTGCTTAGCTATCGGATTTTCTTTCGGTTTGCGATGCGGCGGCTGCGTGCGAATGGCTATAACACTCGTACTGTGGCCATAGCGGGAGCAGGCGAACTTGGGCGGCGATTGGCAGATAACATCATTGCCAGCCCCTGGATGGGACTCAACCTGGTTGGTTTTTATGATGACAAGTCCAACGACCCGGTCAAACTGACCGAGGGAGATCTTAGCATTACTGTGCGCGGCACCATGCAGGCTATGGTACGAGATGCGCGTGCGGGCATGATCGACAAGGTATACATCACATTGCCCATGCGCGCAGAAGAAAAGATTCGGCGTTTGCTGGATGAGCTCAGTGATACGACCGCTTCTGTTTACCTGATTCCCGACGTGTTTGTATTTGATCTGCTGCATGCCCGCAGCGAGAGTATCAACGGACTTCCTAGTATCAGTATTTTTGATACGCCAATGGATGGCTCTAATCGTATTATCAAGCGTATTGAGGACATCGCTCTTTCAATAATCATTCTGGCAATTATTGCGATACCCATGCTGTTTATCGGCTTTTGTGTGCGCATGACTTCCCGTGGGCCAGCGCTCTTCAAACAGCAGCGTTATGGTATTGATGGCAAGCCCATTGAGGTCTGGAAATTCCGAAGCATGAAGGTGATGGAGAACGGCGGCAAGATCAGACAGGCGACCCAGGGCGATGATCGAATCACCCCGTTTGGCGCCTTCCTGAGGCGTACGTCGCTGGATGAGTTACCGCAGTTTCTGAACGTGTTGCGTGGCGAGATGTCCATCGTCGGCCCCCGCCCCCATGCGGTCGCGCACAACGAGGAGTATCGCAAGTTGATCAGTGGTTACATGCTACGGCACAAGGTGAAGCCTGGGATCACTGGCTGGGCTCAGGTGAATGGCTGGCGCGGTGAGACGGACACGCTGGACAAGATGCGCAAGCGGGTTGAGTGTGACCTGGACTATATAAGGCACTGGTCGTTGTTGCTGGATTTGAAGATTGTGTTTTTGACGATTTTCAAAGGGTTTATTAATAAGAATGCTTATTGAGGGGCAAGGTCAAAGTCAAAATGGGTTCCCGCGTGCGCGGGAATGACGGTAGTGAGTAGCGGGAAAGAAGGGCGTGGTAGGGGAAAGATAGGCCGGGCGATTGCTCGGCCTTTTTTGTTTCTAGGATGAGGTTACTGGTTCTTGATGAAGTCGATCAGACCATTGGTTGAGCTGTCGAGGGGGTATTCGGGTTCGGATTCGTTGCGAATTACTCCCAGGGTTTCTGTGGCGATCTTCTTGCCCATCTCCACGCCCCACTGGTCAAAGGGGTTGATGCCCCAGATTACCGATTGAGCGAATACCTTGTGCTCATAGGCGGCGATCATGGCACCTAGGCTGAAAGGGCTGAGCTCCTTCAAGAGGATGGTAGAGCTCGGCTGGTTACCGCGGTAGCGCTTGTAGTCTGGCAGTTCCCCCTCGCCTTTCAGCGCGTCCTCACCTAGTGCCAGCAAACGGGATTGCGCCAGGCAGTTGGCCAGGGCCAGTTCGTGCTGGCGTACCAGCTCTTCGGAGTCACCGTTATGCATGGCCTCGTGGTAGCGCAATGCGGGGGCGATGAAGTCACAGGTGACCACCTCTGTACCCTGGTGCAGCAACTGGTAGAAAGCGTGCTGAGCGTTTGGTCCCACTTCTCCCCAGAGAACCGGGCAGGTATGCGTCTGGACCATCTGACCATCACGGGTAACCGACTTGCCGTTGGATTCCATCTCGAGCTGTTCAAGATAAGCCGGCAGTTTTTCCAGTCGGCCATCGTAGGGCAGTATCGCATGGGCATTGATGTTCAGACAGTTGGTGTTCCAGACGCCAATCATGGCCATCAATACCGGTATGTTGCTCTCCCAGGGCGCACTGCGAAAATGGTTATCCATCAAATGCGCACCTTCAAGTAACTGTTTGAAGCCGATCATTCCAATGCGCAGCGCTACCGGCAGACCGATACAGGACCAGAGCGAATAGCGCCCGCCGACCCAGTCCCATATCTTCAGCTGGTTTTCTGTGTGAATGCCCCAGTCGTTCATTTTCTGTTCGGCTGATGAGACGCCAATGAAGTGGCAGTGCATCAGTTCATCCCCACCACCCAGGCTGCGCTCCAGCCACACCTTGGCAGTGTTGGCGTTATACAAGGTATCAACGGTAGTAAAGGACTTGGACGATACAATAAACAACGTATTCTGTGGTTTGAGATATTTGAGCAACTGAGCCAGCTGACTGCCGTCCATGGAGGAGGCAAAGTGAATTCCCAGAGGCTTGTCCCGAACCAGGGTGGAATCATTGAGGGCACGGCTGACCATCAACGGACCGAGATCTGACCCCCCTACCCCGATATTTACCACATCGGTAATTACCTCACCGGTCATACCCCGCCACTGGCCATTGTGAATCTTACGGACCATGCCACCCATCTTTTCCAGCTGCGCTTGTACGCTGCCGAATACACCGGGTTCCGGGTCCTGCAGCGAGGTGTCAGCAGGCACGCGCAAGGCCCAGTGCATTGCTGCCCGGTTTTCAGTGTTGTTGATCGGCTCGGCGCTGAAAAGCCGCTCGATCCAGCTCTTCAACTCACAGGCATCAGCCAGGCCGCCAAGCTTCTCCAGCGCGGCGGCGTCAAGCCGCTGCTTGCTGTAGTCCAGCAGTATGGGGCCGTGTTGAGAATTAAGACTTTTGAACCTTTCAGGATCAGCTTTAAACATCTCGGATAGATGCATATTTTCCAGGCGTTTGGCTTCAGCACTCAACTCAGCCCAGGCGTTCTGGATAGCCGTACTGCCCGTGTCCGGTACTGCCTTGAAGGCGTTCATCGGCCGACTCCGTAGTAGGTAAAGCCATATTCCCGCACGGTAGCGGGATCATAAATATTGCGCCCGTCGAGTAAAACCGGGAACCGCATAACACGTTTGAGGCGCTCGAAATCCGGGCTGCCATACTGCTGCCAGTGGGTAAGAATCATGAGCCCGTCGGCCCCTTCGGCAGCAGTATAGGGGTTGCTGGCGCTGACCAGGTCGGCGCGGCTACCATAGTGCTCGAGTAGCGCGGGGATCGCCTCAGGATCGTGGATCTGCACACGCGCACCCTGAGCCCATAGTGCCTCCAGTACCCGCAGCACCGGTGCGTTATCGATACGACCCGTACCCGGCTTGAAGGCCGCGCCCCAGATACCGATGGTGCGTCCCTTTAGGTCGGTACGGTAATGCTTCCAGAGTTTGCGGAACAGCAGGTCCTTCTGACGCTCGTTGATTTCCAGCACTTCGTTCAGCAAATCCGAACCAACGCCGCTGGCTTCCAGCGTATCGACGAGATTCACCACGTTGGTGGCAAAGCCTGGGCCGCCAAAACCGACACCCGGGTATAAATAGGCGGTCCCAATGCGTGGGTCTGCAGCTACGCCCTGGCGCACGTGCTCAATATCGACCCCGAGGGAGTCGGCCAGATTGGCCATATCGTTCATAAAACTGATTCGGGTCACCAGCATGCCGGTGATGGTGAGCTTGGTGAATTCAGCCTCGCGTTCGGTCATGACCAGGAAACGGTCAGCTTCGCGGCTGAAAGGTCGGAAAATTTCCTTTACCTTCAGCTCCGCATGACCGTCGCTACAGCCGAGGATCATCTGTGTTGGTTTACGCAGGCCATCTACCGCCGAGCCCTCTTGTAAAAAGTCCGGCAAGCACACGACTGTGCTGGTGTTTTCCGGCGTTTCCAGCTTGATGCGTGACTGCAACAACTCGGTGAAACCCACCGGAAATGGCGACTGGTTTACGATCAGCCAGCACCGATCAGGCTCCTGAGTCAAACGCTGGACAATATTCTGGGCGGTGGTTTCATCACCGGTATTCAGAGCCAGAAAAACCGCGCGGCTTTTATTGTCCGGGAGAGTACTGAACTCGGAAAAACTCAAACGCCCGGCCGTGTGCTCACTGCTGATCAATTTGCGCAAGCCCGGTTCACTGTAGGCTGCATGATTAGCGAGCACGCGTTCACGTACGCGGCCGTAGGGCAAACGTAGCGTCACGTCGTGGCCAACCGACGCCAGGACCGCGGCTGTCACCAGCGCGCAAAGGGTGTCACCGTATACATCCAGATGCATGGCAGTCTGGCCTCGGTCAGTTGTACGTGCGGATTAATTGGGCAAATTCATCACCCACCTGAGGATGGCGCAATGCATACGCCAGGGTGGCCTGCAGGTAGCCGATCTTGCTTCCGCAGTCATAGGTCTTGCCCTGCATGCGGTAGGCATCCACAGTCTGTTCACGCATCAAGGCATCGATGGCGTCGGTGAGCTGAATTTCGTTGCCGGCACCCGGTTGGGTAGTTTCCAGCAAGTCGAAAATACGTGCAGGCAATACGTACCGACCCACTACCGCCAGGTCAGACGGCGCGTCGGCCTGGGCTGGTTTTTCCACCACGCCGGTCATGGCGCCGCTTTCACCCGCCGATGGTGGAGTGCCATCCAGTGCAACAACACCGTACTGGGACACCTTATCCATGGGGACTTGCTCGACCATGATCTGTGAATGCTTTGTTGCACCAAAATGGCGCACCATGGTGGCCAAATCAGGTTCACTGCCGGCTGGCTGAAAATAATCGTCTACCAGCACATCGGGCAGCATCACGGCAAATGGCGCATCGCCCACCACCTCTCTGGCACATAGCACCGCGTGACCCAGACCCAGAGGCTTGCCTTGGCGTACACTGATGACCCGCACATCTGCCGGCAAAATGGAGCGCAGAACCTTGAGAAGCTCGTCCTTGCCACGGTTAGCCAGTTCAGTTTCCAGTTCGTAGTGGACGTCAAAGTGATCTTCAATGGCCCGCTTGGCCGAGTGGTTAACCAGCACGATCTCCTTGATGCCTGCGGCGATGGCCTCCTCGACCACGTACTGGATCACCGGCTTGTCTACCACGGTGATCATTTCCTTGGGGATAGCTTTGCTCGCGGGTAAAAAACGTGTGCCGAGACCGGCGACTGGAAGTATGGCTTTTCTTACTGACATTGCGGAAACCCATTGATTTTAGACAGTATTTAAGTGCGGTAAAGCTCAGCTTCAGCCAACTCTGGTTAACCTTTCCATTGGCTCGATAGCGTGCAGAGGCACTTTCATGTGCTGCTGGCGATGTAGCAGGTTCAATAACAGCACAGCACGTTCCGTGCCATCCTGCCTTGCGAAGATGGCCTCAAGCTCGCTGAACGGACCCTTGACGATGCGCACCCGATCCCCAGGCTGCAGCACAGGGCGCAGGGGCAGACCATCGC